>NZ_JASCOM010000379.1:0-4032 GCF_029959925.1 Pseudomonas sp. PS02303 | reverse complement strand
GGCAAGCCTCGCTCCTACACGTTTTACGTTGTCCTTGTAGGAGCGAGGCTTGCCCGCGAAGACGGCATGACGGGCGCTGAAAATGTCGGGACTAACGCAAAAACGCCTGCCGATACTCGCCGGGCGTTCCACCCAAAACCTGCCGAAACCGATTGGTGAAATGGCTCGCACTGGCAAAGCCACACGCCAATGCAATCTCCCCCAAAGGCTGCGATGTCGAACGCAACAACTCCCGCGCCCGGCCCAGTCTGCGCGCCAACACATACTGATGCGGCGGCAAGCCAAAGCTCTCCCGAAACATCCTCGCAAAGTGATACTCCGACAGCGTGCACAACGCCGCCAATTGCCCCAGGCTGATCGCCTCGGCCAACTGATTGTCGATGAACTCCACCAACTGCCGCCGCTGGTGCGCCGCCAATCCGCCTTTTAACCGCAAGCCCTCACGCATCCCGACCTGGCCGAGCAACACGTGGCTGAGCATTTCGTGAGCCAGGCTGCTGGTGAGCAGGCGCTCGCCGGGTTCGTCCCAGCTGAGGGTAAGCATCTGCCGAAAGCGTCGGGCCTGCGCCGGGTCGTCAAGGAAAGTGGCTTCGCGCAATTGCAGTTCGCGAGGCTCGCGGTCCAGCAGCGTGACGCAGCCGAGGGCAAATTGTTCGGGGCTGAAATACACATGGGCGAGGCGAATGTCGCCGTTGATCACCCAGCCCGACTGATGCTCGGCCGGCAGGATGCACAGCTTGTCCGGGCCGCCCTTGGTGCCGGGCTGATCGCGGCGGAACGTGCCGGTGCCGCCAGCGATGTAGCACGACAGTGTGTGGTGGCTCGGCGCTTCGTAATCCTGGGCGTCGTGATGGTTGCTCCACAAGGCTGCAGCCATGCCGTCACCGAGCTCGGCGCTTTGCTCCAGACGAGCATTGGGCGAGCGGTTGAGGGCTTGAAAGACTTGCAGGGTTTCCAGTGTGGGCATGATGGCTTCTCTCCAACGCCTTGCATCCTACTCCGTAGACCATGCGCTGCCAGCCTCCGCCACGACAAAAGCGCAAGTTTATGCAAGTGCGCCCACGCTTGGCGCAGGACACTGAGTTCCTATCGAGGAGCCTTTGTCATGAACCTGTCGTTGTACTTGCTGACCGTGCTGATCTGGGGCACCACTTGGATTGCCTTGAAATGGCAGTTGGGTGTGGTGGCCATTCCCGTGTCGATCGTTTATCGCTTCGGCCTCGCGGCACTGGTGCTGTTCGTCCTGTTGCTGCTCAGCCGGCGCCTGCAAGTGATGAACCGTCGCGGGCATTTGATCTGTCTGGCACAGGGCTTGTGCCTGTTCTGCATCAATTTCATGTGTTTCCTGACGGCCAGTCAGTGGATTCCCAGCGGGCTGGTCGCCGTGGTGTTTTCCACGGCCACGTTGTGGAACGCGCTCAATGCACGGGTGTTCTTCGGCCAGAAAATCGCCCGCAACGTTTTGATGGGCGGTGCGTTGGGCTTGTCCGGGCTTGGCCTGTTGTTCTGGCCTGAGTTGGCCGGCCACACCGCCAGCCCGGAAACCTTGCTCGGCCTGGGCCTGGCATTGCTCGGCACCCTGTGTTTCTCGGCCGGTAACATGCTCTCGAGCCTGCAACAGAAGGCCGGTTTGAAGCCGTTGACCACTAACGCCTGGGGCATGGCGTATGGCGCCGCGATGTTGTCGGTGTGGTGTCTGGTCAGGGGCATTCCGTTCGACATGGAATGGAACGCGCGCTATATCGGCTCGCTGCTGTACCTGGTGATTCCGGGTTCGGTCATCGGCTTCACCGCGTACTTGACGCTGGTCGGGCGTATGGGCCCGGAGCGAGCGGCCTATTGCACCGTGCTGTTCCCGGTCGTGGCGCTGAATGTCTCGGCGTTTGCCGAAGGCTATCAATGGACCGCGCCGGCATTGGCGGGGCTAGTTTTGGTGATGCTTGGCAACGTACTGGTGTTCCGCAAACCCAAGGCGCCGATAGCGCAAGGCAATGGCAAACTCGCCTGAATACGTCGGGGCCGAGTGCGCTTAGCGCTCGGTCCGGAGTGCGACGAATATCAGCAGCGGAAGTATGAAGTCGACAATATGCCGGGCCCAGTCCTTGGCATTCCAGGTTTGTGATTCGTCCATGTTGAACCATTCAACGCCGATCACTTGCAGGCAAACGTAGTAGACAAATATGGCGATCAATAATCCGATGATTGAAAACTTCTTGGCCTCATGGAATTCCTCGGCCGGCGCATTCCTGTAATGGAAAAGATAATAGGCGCCAATCAGGCAGAAGGCCGTATAGATCACTTCTAGTGTAATGATGAACCAATAGATCCGGTGGTGGAGCATGGGTGAGGTGATTGCCCGGTAGTTCAGGTTGATATTTTCCCGGGTGGTGTCCATGCTCAGAATATGACTGACGTACTCATAGTTGGATGCGTAGTCGGTGAAGTTGCTGTACATCACCAGCAGGCCAAAAAAGCTTATATAAGTCATTAGTGCCAGCTTGCTGTATCTGATGATCTTGTCGGTAGTAATACTGTTCAAGGCTAGAGTGCTCCATCACTGTTTTCCGTGGGTCGGATAAGTGGTGGTGAGTGTATAGCGCTTGAACTATTTTAGTGGGCTGACTGAATTGCAAGTTATGTAAGGAGCGGGCAGAGACTTTATAAGTCTCTGCCCGTTTTAGTTAGCCTTTCCACACTTGCGGGTTGACCAGGTCTTGCGGGCGCTCGCCCAGCAGTGCGCTGCGCAGGTTAGCCAACGCACGGTTGGCCATGGCTTCGCGGGTTTCATGGGTGGCGGAGCCGATGTGCGGCAACGTCACCGCGTTTTTCAGCTGGAACAACGGCGACTCGGCCAATGGTTCTTTCTCGTAGACGTCCAGCCCGGCGCCGCGAATGCGGTTGTTTTGCAGCGCTTCGATCAGGGCGGCCTCATCCACGACCGGACCGCGCGCGATGTTGACCAGGATGGCGCTCGGCTTCATCAGGGCCAGTTCGCGGTGGCTGATCAAGTGCCGGGTTTTCTCGCTGAGCGGTACCACCAGGCAAACGAAATCGGCTTCGGCCAGCAGTTCGTCAAGGCTGCGAAATTGCGCGCCGAGTTCTTGCTCCAGCTGAGTCTTGCGGCTGTTGCCGCTGTAGAGGATCGGCATGTTGAAGCCCAGTCGCCCGCGACGGGCAATGGCCGCACCGATGTTGCCCATGCCGACGATGCCCAGGGTTTTGCCGTGTACATCGCAGCCAAACAGCGGTGCGCCGACGGTGGCTTGCCATTGTCCGGCCTTGGTCCAGGCATCGAGCTCGGCGACGCGGCGGGCGCTGCTCATGAGCAGGGCGAAGGCCAGGTCGGCGGTGCTTTCGGTGAGGACATCCGGCGTGTTGGTCAGCATGATCCCGCGTTCGTTGAAGTAGGCGACGTCGTAGTTGTCGTAGCCGACGGAGACGCTGGAGACGACTTCGAGTCTGGCGGCGTTTTCCAGTTGTGCGCGGCCAAGTTTGCGGCCGACACCGATCAGGCCGTGGGCGTGGGGCAGCGCTTCGTTGAACTGGGCGTTGATGTCGCCGTTTTTCGGGTTGGGGACGATGACGTCGAAGTCTTGCTGGAGGCGCTCGACCATTTCCGGGGTGACGCGGCTGAAGGCGAGGACGGTCTTTTTCATGGGAGGAGGGCTCGTCGGGGCTTGGTGAATGCCAAGCACGCTAACATTCTTCCCCGTTGTTGCGCGAGTCCGCGGATTGCCCGGGAGTTTCTGTGGGCGCTGGCCTGTCAGCGATGGCGGCCTTCGGGCCGACCATGTTGTGGTTGACCGGGTACATATCCATTCCTGCGGTTACGGCGGCTGGCGGTTTCGCCCTTACGGCGACTCACTTTTTTTTCAAACGCCAAAAAAAAGTAAGCAAAAAAAGGCTCGCCCCAAACGTCCGGCCCCTCGCCTGGGCTCGGCGTTCCTTCGCTCCGGTATCCATCCGGGGACACTGCCCTCCGGTCTGCTTCGCGACGACCTACATGCAGCGTGTTCGACTGCGTCGAACGGC
>NZ_JASCOM010000378.1:0-4040 GCF_029959925.1 Pseudomonas sp. PS02303 | reverse complement strand
GGCTCGCTCCCACATTGGATCTATGGCGCGCATCAGACACCTGTGGGAGCGAGCCTGCTCGCGATGGCAGCACCTCGGTCTATCGATCTAGACTCACAAGCTGCATCCGCGCGATGTAAGCCTGAATCTCCCGTGCAGCCGCCTGCGGATTATCAAACGGTCCCTCCAGCGTGTTTTCCCGAGTGCTGAAAAATAGTTCTCCATTCACACGACACACCCGGTCGCAACGAAAGTGCGTGGCGGGGGCGTTGTCCTGGGCGCGCTTGCCGTACATGGCGGTCTCCTGAGGGATGTTCCGGTTAGCGGATCCAATGAGCTTATGCATGAACCACTTGCGGCGCCTGACCAACTGATCGGCGGCACTTCGCCAGATTAATGGTGCGACCTGCACAGTTTCATTCGCGGCCCGTCGCCAACTGTCCCTGTGTCGCGCCGAGGTCTGCGCCTAGAATGGTGTTTCTTGCCATCTGGCTTTGGGGTTCGCATGCACATTTCATCCGGTCGCTGGGTTTACGGTCTGTTCCTGGCCTTGCTGACCGCAGTCCTGTGGGGAATCCTGCCGATCAAACTCAAGCAAGTCCTGCTGGTGATGGACCCGGTGACGGTGACCTGGTTTCGCCTGACGGTGTCCGGTGGCTGCCTGTTCATTTATCTGGCGGCGACCAGGCGCCTGCCCAGTCGCAAAGTCCTCGGCCCGCGCGGTGGCTGGCTGGTGTTGATGGCGGTGCTTGGCCTGGTCGGCAACTACGTGTTGTACCTGATGGGCCTGAACCTGCTCAGCCCCGGCACCGCGCAACTGGTGGTGCAGATGGGCCCGATCATGTTGCTGATCGCCAGCCTGTTTGTGTTCAAGGAACGGTTCAGTGTGGGGCAGGGGATTGGTCTGCTTGTGCTGCTGATCGGTTTCGCGCTGTTCTTTAATCAACGTCTGGCCGAGCTGTTGACCTCGCTGACCGATTACACCGCCGGCGTGTTGCTGGTGCTGCTGGCTTCGACGGTCTGGACGTTTTACGCACTGGGGCAGAAGCAATTGCTGACGGTGTGGAATTCGTTGCAGGTGATGATGGTGATCTACCTGTTCTGCGCGCTGTTGCTGACGCCTTGGGTGCATCCGCTGGAGGCGCTGCAGTTGAACCCGTTGCAAGGCTGGTTATTGCTGGCGTGCTGCATGAACACCTTGATCGCTTATGGCGCCTTTGCCGAAGCGCTGGCCCATTGGGAAGCTTCGCGGGTGAGTGCGACGCTGGCGATAACACCGTTGGTGACGTTTGGCGCAGTGGCCGTGGCCGCGTGGGCATGGCCGGAATATGTGCATGCCGAGACGATCAATGGCCTGGGGTATGGCGGGGCGGTGTTGGTGGTGGTGGGGTCGGCGTTGGTGGCGTTGGGGCCTTCGTTGATTGCCGGGCTCAGGGCGCGGCGAGTACGGATAGCCGCAGGTTGAACCGCGTTATCGTTCTTCGCGAGCACGCTCGCCCCCACATTTAACCGAGTTCTATCAGAAGAATGCGGCCCCCTGTGGGAGCGAGCCTGCTCGCAATGGCTGATTGTCAGGCGCTACACACTCAGCCCTTGGCGCCTGCTTCCAACATATTCTCCGGCCTTACCCACGCATCAAACTCTTCATCCGTCAGATACCCCAGTTGCAATGCCGCCTCTCGCAAAGTCAGCCCCTCGCTGTAAGCCTTCTTGGCAATCTCCGCCGATTTGTCGTAGCCGATATGCGGGTTCAGCGCGGTCACCAGCATCAGCCCACGCTCCAGGTGTTCAGCCATTTTCGCCGCGTCCGGTTCCAGGCCGGCGATGCAATGCTGCTGGAAGTTGCTGCAGCCATCGCCCAGCAGGCGGATCGATTGCAGCAGGTTGTGGATGATCACCGGTTTGAACACGTTCAGTTGCAAGTGCCCCTGACTCGCCGCAAAACCAATGGCGACGTCGTTGCCCAGGACTTGGCACGCCAGCATCGACAGCGCTTCACACTGGGTCGGATTGACCTTGCCCGGCATGATCGAGCTACCCGGTTCGTTGGCCGGCAGTTTCACTTCGGCAAAACCTGCACGCGGCCCGGAACCTAGTAGACGCAGGTCGTTGGCGATTTTCATCAGGGTCACGGCGAGGGTTTTCAGCGCGCCCGACAGGGTGGTCAGCGGCTCATGGCCGGCCAGCGCGGCGAACTTGTTCGGCGCGGTGACGAACGGCAGGCCGGAAAGGGCCGCCAACTCCGCAGCGATCGCTTCACCAAAACCGTGGGGTGAGTTCAGCCCGGTGCCAACCGCGGTGCCGCCTTGCGCCAGTTCACAGACCGCCGGCAGTGCGCTGCGGATTGCCCGTTCGGCGTAATCCAGTTGCGCGATGAACGCCGAGAGTTCCTGGCCGAAGGTGATCGGCGTGGCGTCCATCATGTGGGTGCGGCCGGTCTTGACCAGTTTCATGTGCCGCGCCGCCAACTCGGCCAGGCCGCCGGAGAGTTCACTGATTGCCGGTAGCAAATGCTGCTGCACTGCCTGGGCGGCGGCAATGTGCATGGCGGTCGGGAAACAGTCGTTGGAGCTTTGCGAGCGGTTGACGTGATCATTGGGGTGAACCGGGGTCTTGCCACCACGCGGGTTGCCGGCCAGTTCGTTGGCGCGGCCGGCGATCACTTCGTTAACGTTCATGTTGCTCTGGGTGCCGCTGCCGGTCTGCCAGACCACCAGCGGGAACTGGTCGTCGTGGCTGCCGTCGAGCACTTCGTCTGCGGCCTGTTCGATCAGGCGGGCGATGTCGGCGGGCAGGTCGCCGTTGCGGTCATTGACCCGCGCCGCGGCTTTCTTGATCAGGGCCAGTGCGTGCAGCACGGCCAGGGGCATGCGTTCGTTGCCAATGGCGAAGTTGATCAGCGAGCGTTGCGTTTGAGCACCCCAGTAGGCCTCATCCGGGACTTCCACCTGGCCAAGGCTGTCGGTTTCGATACGGCTCATCTTGCACACTCCTGTAGGTCGATAGCGCAGTTTAGGCCGTGATCGCCGGCCGTGGTTCCATCAGTCTGTTTTTTGACCGTTCGCCCCCTCTAATTCAGGCCTGACAAGGCTTGGGGTTGAGTGACACACTTTTTTAGGCGCAGAATGGTCGCCCTTGGGGTTTTACCTCGCCTGCTAGAAAAGGAAACTCGATGACTCGTCTTCGTGCCATCTGTACCGCGGTTGCACTGGTTTGCGCCAGCGGCCCTGTTTTTGCCGATACCGCCAGCCACAACGCCAGTGCCGAAGCTTTCCTGACCCTGGCGCACGCTGACAAATTGGGCACTCCGGTGTACATGCAAGTGCAGCAAATGTTCGCTCAGCGCTTTGAACAGACCAAAGCCCCTGAATCGAAAAAAGCCCTGCTGGAAACCTATCAAGCCAAGGCCAACGCCGCTCTGGACGCAGCCATTGGCTGGAACAAGCTGAAGCCAGACATGGTCAAGCTCTACACCACCAACTTCAGCGAATCCGAGCTGAAAGACCTGGTCGCGTTCTACAAGTCGCCATTGGGCAAGAAAGTCCTGGAAAAAATGCCGCAGCTGACTCAGCAGTCGGCCCAGATGACTCAAGCCAAGCTGGAAAGCGCGGTGCCTGTGGTCAACAAGCTGTTGGCTGACATGACTGCCGAGCTGGAGCCTAAAGGCGCCGCCGCTCCAGCCAAGAAAAAGCCTTAAGCGGAGCCCGGTATGACCATGCAACAACGCATCGAATCGACGCTGGGCTTGTTACAGCCCGAGCATCTGCAAGTGCTGGATGAAAGCCACATGCACAGCCGTGGGTTGCAGACCCACTTCAAGGCGGTGGTGGTCAGCCAGCAGTTTGAAGGGCTCAACCGCGTCAAGCGTCACCAGAAAGTCTACGGTACGCTCGGCGAGCTGATGGGCGAGTTCCATGCGTTGGCGCTGCATACCTACACGCCTGAAGAATGGGCACAGATCGACGCGGCCCCGGCCTCGCCAACCTGTGCTGGCGGCAGCTAGGAGCGAGGCTTGCCCGCGAAGGCGTCCTCAAGATCGCCTTCGCGGGCAAGCCTTGCTC
>NZ_JASCOM010000377.1:0-4111 GCF_029959925.1 Pseudomonas sp. PS02303 | reverse complement strand
GGCAAGCCTCGCTCCTACAGGATGTCATCGCTCCACAGGTCGACACAAAACCCGTAGGAGCGAGGCTTGCCCGCGAAGAGGCCGTCAACAACAGCACACATCTAGACTCAGCCCCTCACTTACTGAATCGAAATTATTTTCATCCAGCCCTATCACTTTGGGATTCTCATTCGGCACCTAGGCAATTGAGAAATATTTCCATTCAGGAGCCGCTGTATGTCCCGTTCGCTAGACACCTTGTTGCGCCCCAGCTTGCTGGCCATCGCCATTGCCCTTTGCGCCCCGCTGGCCAGCAGTCAGCTGATTGCCGCTGAACAGGCGTCCAGCGTTCGCGCCTACAACCTGCCGGCCGCGCCATTGGCCAGCACGCTGAACCAGATCGCCAGCCAGGCGGGCCTCGCGCTGTCGTTGAACCCTTCGCTGGCTGCGGGCAAGACCTCAGCGCCGGTCAAGGGCCAGTACGACGCCGCCAGCGCCCTGCGTGAAGCCTTGCGCGGCACCGGTCTGCAACTGGAGCAAAGCAGCGCCGGCACCTACAGCCTGGCCGCCATTCCCGAGGGGACGCTGGCCCTGCCGGAAACCGCCGTCATCGGTGTCCAAAACACTGAAAGCGCCTGGGGCCCGGTGGAAGGCTACGTCGCCACGCGCACCGCCGCCGGCAGCAAGACCGACACCGCGCTGGTCGAAGCGCCGCGCTCGATATCGGTCGCCACTCGCCAGCAAATGGAAGATCGCAATGTGCAGAACCTCGATGACGCCGTGCGCTACATGCCCGGCATCGTCGCCAGCAGCTACGGCAGCGACACCCGTGCCGACTGGCTGCGGGTCCGGGGCTTTGAGCCGACCCAGTTCCTCGATGGCTTGCCTCTGCCGAAAGGCACCTACGCCAACCCGAAACAGGAAACCTGGAACCTCGATCGCCTCGCCCTGCTGCGCGGCCCGGCGTCGTCGGTCTACGGCCAGACCCCGCCGGGTGGCTTGCTGGACATGGTCAGCCGCCGTCCAAGCGCTGAAGACAGCCACGAGATCCAGCTGCAATACGGCAGCGACAACCAGCGCCAGATCAACTTCGCCAGCACCGGCAAAATTGATGACGAAGGCCAGTTCCTCTATAGCCTGAGCGGCGTGGTGCGCGACAGCGGCACGCAGATCGACCACGTCGACAACAAGCGCTACAACATCGCGCCAAGCCTGACCTGGAACATCGACGAAGACACCCGCTTCACCCTGCTCACGCAATTCACCCGCGACGATACCGGCATCACCAGCCAGTTCCTGCCGGTGCAGGGCACCAAGATCGACATGCCGTTCGGCAAGGTTTCCCATCATAAGAATCTCGGCGACCCGGACTGGGAATACTACGACCGCACCTACTACGCTCTGGGCTATGCGTTCGAACATCGCTTGAACGACGTCTGGCAGTTCAAGCAGAACCTGCGTTACACCAAATCCGATCTGTCGTTCCAGGGGCTCACTGTCGGCTCGTATCCGTTCACCCAAGTGGATAACGAAGGTAACGTCGGGCGCACCAGCACCATCGTCGATGAAGACATCAGCCAGTTCGCCGTGGATAACAATTTCCAGGCCGACTTCGCCACCGGCAATGTCCGTCACACCCTGCTGCTGGGTCTCGACCACCAGCGCAGCAACACCAACTACACCTCGATTTTCGGCGACGGGCTGACCACCAACGTCAACAACCCGATCTATGGCCAGCCCATCGTTCGTCCACCGCGCTCCACCGCGTTCTACGACTACAACCAGAAGACCTACCAGACCGGCCTGTACGTACAGGATCAAATGGCCCTCGACCAATGGCGCCTGACCGTCGGCGGACGTGAGGATTGGGTCCACACCAGCACCGAGTTTTTCAACAAGGGCGATGCCACCAACACCCAGCGCGACAAAGCCTTCAGCGGCAACGCGGCGATCAGCTATGTGTTTGACTCCGGCTTTGTGCCGTATCTGTCTTACGCCGAATCCTTCCAACCCACCACTGGCGCATCAGCCTCCAGCACCGAATCGTTCAAGCCGACCGAAGGCAAGCAGTGGGAGTTGGGCATCAAGTACCAGCCACCGGGCAGCAACACCCTGCTCAGCGCAGCGGTGTATGACCTGACCCAGAAAAACGTCTCGGTCACCACCACCGTCGGCGCCACACCGATCACCAGCCAGACTGGCGAAGTGAAGGTCAGGGGCCTGGAGCTGGAAGCGGTGTCCGACGTCACCGAAAACCTGAAAATCATCGCGGCCTACACCTTGGCCAAATCCGAAGTGCAGAAAGGCGACTACAAGGGCAACCGACTGCAACTGATGCCCAACCAACAAGCTTCGCTGTGGGCCGATTACACCTGGCACACCGGCGTGCTGGATGGCTTCGGCATTGGCGCCGGCGCTCGCTACACCGGCAACACCTACGGCGATCAGGGCAACACCTGGCTGGGCAAGGCCGATGCCTACACCGTGTTCGACGCGGCGGTCCATTACGACCTCGGCCGTCTGGACAACAGCCTGAAAGGCGCGTCGCTGGCACTGAACGCCACCAACCTGTTGGACAAGGACTACATCTCCACCTGTGACAGTTTCTACTGCTACTACGGCGACCAGCGCAGCGTCGTCGCCAGTGCAACTTACAAGTGGTAATTGCCTGAGCTGAACGCTCCAAGACCAAGCCGTCCTTCGGGGACGGCTTTGGTATTTCTGAAGGCCATCAAATGAAAAGTAAAACAATTCGCCGCTGGTCGTTCATCCACACCTGGACCAGCCTGATCTGCACCGTGTTCCTGCTGATGCTGGCGCTGACCGGCCTGCCGTTGATCTTCCACCACGAGATCGACCACCTGCTGGGCGATGCCGCCGAGTTGAAGCAAATGCCGGCGGACACCCCGCAGCTGAATTTGCAGCAGTTGGTGCAGGCGGCGGAAAAACATCGCCCCGGCGAAGTCATGCAGTATTTCGGCTTCGACGAAGAAGAGCCCAACGCCGCGATCGCCATCATGGCGGCCACCGCCGGTACCGAGCCCAATTCGTCGCACACCTTCATGCTCGACGCCCGCACCGGCGAAGCGCTGGAGATGCCGTCGGCCAACGGCGGTTTCATGATGGTGATGCTGCGCCTGCACGTGGACATGTTCGCCGGTCTGCCGGGCAAGTTGTTGCTGGCGTTCATGGGGCTGATGTTTGTCGTTGCCATCATTTCCGGGACGGTGCTGTACCTGCCGTTCATGCGCCGCTTGAAATTCGCCAGCGTGCGCCAGGACAAATCCACTCGCCTGCGCTGGCTCGACCTGCATAACCTGATCGGCGTGGTCACCCTGACCTGGGCACTGGTGGTCGGGGTGACCGGCGTGATCAGTGCCTGCGCCGACCTGCTGATCGCCGCCTGGCGCAACGACGCACTGAGCACGATGATCGCACCCTACCGCGACGCGCCACCGCTGACGCAATTGGCACCCGCGACCCGTTTGCTCGACATCGCCAAGGAAGTCGCGCCGGGCATGCAACCCGATTTCATCGCCTTCCCCGGCACACGGTTTTCCAGCGAACACCATTACGCCGTGTTCATGAAAGGCAGCACCCACCTGACTTCGCACCTGCTGACCCCGGTGTTGATTGACGCCAGTACCCTGCAAGTCACGGCGGTGGCGGAACGACCGTGGTACATGGACGCCATGGGCATGTCGCAACCCCTGCACTTTGGTGATTACGGTGGCATGCCGATGAAAATCCTCTGGGCGACTCTGGATGGGCTGACCATCGTCGTGCTGGGCAGCGGGGTTTATCTGTGGGTAGTGCGGCGCAAGGCGGCGAAACCTGCGCTCGAGCAAGCGGAGGCTCAAGCATGAGGCCACGACAGTCGAACTTCTGGAAGGTCTTCGCCACGCCCACCGTGATCGCGCTGCTCAGTGCCGCGGGGTTGTTCGCCGCGTTGCTGGGCGACGGCGTGTGGGATGCCTTGAGCTGGCTTGGCCTGGGCGTCCCCGCTGTGCTTGCCCTGCGCGGCCTGCTGCAACGCCGCTGATCCTTGTGGGAGCGAGCCTGCTCGCGATGGCGGCCTGACATTCAACAGGGGTGCTGAATGTAAACGACCTCTTCGCGAGCCGGCTCGCCC
>NZ_JASCOM010000376.1:0-4133 GCF_029959925.1 Pseudomonas sp. PS02303 | reverse complement strand
GCTCGCGATGAACGATAACGCGGTGTAACTGAAATACCGCGGTGCCTGCATCGCGAGCAGGCTCACTCCTACAAAGGCCTGGCTCAAAAAGTCAGGTGTTTCAAAGGCTTCGTTTCGTCGCTTGCACCACAACCGTGCAGACGGACGGCACTCTCCTAGGTATAGTGCCGCCCCTCTTCGCGTGAGCGGTCGTCGGTAACGAGGCCCAAACCCATGCGAAACCCGAACTAATAACAAACCTGCGATATGGGCCCGGGACGAACACTCGCCTCACTGTTGTGCCACGTGCACACCGGTGTAACGCGATGTTTCTGCCTGCCCAACATTTGCCTACACAAAAAACAGCGAGGAATAATCCATGCTCGAAGTCATTAACGACTTCCTCTCAGGGAAAGTACTGATCGTGCTCATTGTCGGGCTCGGTAGCTACTTCACGATCCGCTCGCGTTTCGTTCAATTGCGCCATTTCTTCCACATGTTCGCGGTGTTCCGCGACAGCCTGAAAAGCAGCGCCGGCCAACTCAGTTCGTTCCAGGCCTTGATGCTCAGCCTCGCCGGCCGTGTCGGCGCGGGTAACATCGCCGGTGTCGGCATCGCCGTTACCCTGGGTGGCCCGGGGGCGGTGTTCTGGATGTGGGTGACCGCACTGGTCGGCATGTCCAGCAGCTTCTTCGAATGTTCCCTCGGCCAGCTCTACAAGCGCTGCGATGCCGACGGCACCTACCGTGGCGGCCCGTCCTATTACATCCAGCACGGTCTGCAGAAACGCTGGCTGGGCATGATCATGGCGTTCCTGTTGCTGGTGACCTTCGGGTTTGCCTTCAACGGCCTGCAATCCCACGCCGTGACTCACTCGCTGAACAACGCGTTCGGCCTCGACACCACCTACACAGGCCTGGCCCTGGCGGTGCTGCTCGGCCTGGTGTTCATCGGTGGGATCAAGCGCATCGCCAAGGTCGCTGACCTGCTGGTGCCGGTGAAAACCCTGGTGTACATCGGCGTGACCATCTATGTGATCGTGCTGCAGTTCGACCAGGTTCCGGGCATGCTGATGACCATCGTCAAAAGTGCTTTCGGTCTGGACCAGGCCTTCGGCGGCCTGATCGGCAGCGCAATCGTCATGGGCGTGAAACGTGGCGTTTTCGCCAACGAAGCGGGCCTGGGCAGTGCGCCGAACGTGGCGGCCGTGGCTTCCGTCGAGCACCCGGTGGCACAAGGCGTGGTTCAGGCGTTCAGCGTGTTCCTCGATACTTTCGTGATCTGCACCTGCACCGCGTTGCTGATCCTGCTCTCGGGTTTCTACACCCCAGGCTTCGAAGGCGACGGCATTGCCCTGACCCAGAACTCGCTGGCCGCCGTGGTCGGTGACTGGGGCCGCAGCTTCATTTCCGTGGCGTTGTCGTTGTTCGTGTTCACCTCGATCCTCTACAACTACTACCTGGGCGAGAGCAACCTGCGCTTCCTGATCGGTGAAAACCGCAAGGCGCTGATTGGCTACCGCGCGCTGGTGCTGGTGTTGATTTTCTGGGGCGCCATCGAAAACCTCGGCACGGTGTTCGCCTTCGCCGACATCACCATGACCATGCTCGCGTTCGTGAACCTGATCGCGCTGTTCCTGCTGTTCAAGGTCGGCATGCGCATCCTGCGTGACTACGATGACCAGCGTGCCGCCGGGATCAAGACGCCGGTATTCGATTCGAGCAAATTCCCGGATCTGGACCTGGACTTGAACGCCTGGCCAGCCAATCCGCCGGCCGCGGCTCCAAAGGCTGAAGCCGAACTGCAAGGCGTACCCGCAGCGCAACGCTGATGGGTAAACGACGGGCGCATCCTCTGCGCCCGTCAGTTAAAGTGCACAACTTGTGGGAGCGGGCAGGCTCGCTCCCACATGTCATCTCTTGCGGAGACTTTCCCATGGTTCCCAACTCCTACCCAGCCGCCCAGCACGTCATGGTGCTCTACACCGGTGGCACCATCGGCATGCAAGCCAGCGCCAATGGCCTGGCCCCGGCGTCCGGTTTCGAAGCGCGGATGCGTGAATATCTGCACAGCCAGCCCGACGTGGTCGTGCCGCAGTGGCGCTTTCGCGAAATGTCGCCGCTGATCGACAGCGCCAACATGAGCCCGACGTACTGGCAGCAACTGCGTGAAGCGGTGGTCGACGCCGTTGATGTCCAAGGCTGCGACAGCGTGCTGATCCTGCACGGCACCGACACCCTCGCCTACAGCGCCGCCGCGATGAGTTTTCAATTGCTCGGCCTGAATGCCCCCGTGGTGTTCACCGGCTCGATGCTGCCGGCCGGCGTGACCGACAGCGATGCCTGGGAAAACCTCAGCGGTGCGCTGGTTGCCCTGGGCCATGGCCTGGCGCCGGGCGTTCATTTGTACTTCCACGGCGAACTGCTGGACCCGACTCATTGCGCGAAGGTTCGTAGTTTCGGTCGCCATCCGTTCAAGCGCCTGGAGCGTCAGGGCGGTGGTGTGAAAGCCACTTCGCTGCCGGCTCAATTGAATTACAACCAGAGCAAGCAACTGGCGAACGTCGCGGTGCTGCCGTTGTTCCCAGGCATCGGCGTCGAGCAGCTTGATGGCGTGCTGAACAGCGGCATCCAAGGCTTGGTGCTGGAATGCTACGGCAGTGGCACCGGGCCGAGCGACAACCCTGAATTTCTCGCCGCTCTGGAGCGGGCGAGGGACAAAGGTGTAGTTGTTGTCGCCGTCACCCAATGCCATGAAGGTGGCGTTGAGCTGGATGTCTACGAGGCCGGTAGCCGGTTGCGAGGCGTGGGTGTGCTTTCGGGCGGCGGCATGACCCGTGAGGCGGCGTTGGGCAAGTTGCATGGGTTGCTGGGTGCCGGGCTGGACACCTCTGAAGTCCGGCGTCTGGTCGAGCTCGACCTTTGCGGTGAACTGGTCTGATACACCGCAGGACCTGTAGGAGCGAGGCTAGCCCGCGAAGACGTCCTTGAAGGCGCCAAAAGCTTCGCGGGCAAGCCTCGCTCCTACAAGTATTCATTCGCGGCATACAACTTGCTCGATTCCAGCATCCAATCGCTGGAACTTCCCATGCTCCACTCCCACCTCACCACCCTCAACGCCGTCTCCCTGGTGCTCAACACCTTCAAGGCCGAAGGCTTGTCCAGCGAAGCACTGCTGGCGGGAAGTGGCATCAGCGCGGCGGATCTGAGCCGGGCGGACACGCGCATCACCACCAACCAGGAGATGCAGGTGTGTGCCAACGCCGTCGCGCTCAAGCGTGATATCGGCCTGGAACTGGGGCGGCGGATGCACGTTTCGTCCTACGGCATACTCGGTTATGCGCTACTCACCTCTGCCACCTTCGGTGACGCTTTGCGCCTGGCGATGCATTATCCGGCGCTGTTGGGAACACTTTTCGAGTTGAGCCTGGAAGTCGACGGCGAGCGTGTGTGGTTCGTCGCTGCCGATTATCGAGAGAACCCGGCGCTGGCCGTGTTCAACGCCGAGTTCTGCCTGGTGTCGTTAAAAGTCATTTGCGATGACCTGCTCGGGCACCCGCTGCCATTGCTCGCCGCTCGCCTGGAACATATGGCGCCGGATTATCGGGCGAGCTACGCCGAACACTTCGACTGCCCGCTGCACTTCGACGCGCGAGATAACGCCTTCGCATTCGACAAGCGCTGGCTCGACCAGCCCTTGCCGCTGGCCGATGTCATCACCCATCAGGCCATGGTCGACCGCTGCCGCAAGCAGAACACCGAATTCACCGGGCGGCAGGCGTGGTTGGGGCGGATTCGGCAGTTGCTTCGTGCGCAACTGAATGCAGCCCCGGGGCTGGAAGGTTTGGCGTTGCAGATGAATTGCTCGGCGCGCACCTTGCGCCGGCATCTCAAGGACCTGGGGTGCAGCTATCAGGAATTGCTCGATGAACTGCGCTTCGAGCAGGCCAAGCAGATGCTCTGTGAGGATCAGCTGCCGATCTACCGGATCGCCGAGGCGCTGGGCTTCAGCGAAACCGCGAGTTTCCGCCATGCGTTCGTGCGCTGGAGTGGTGTGGCACCGAGTCAGTTCCGTCCTTGACCCCCAACTCTTTGTAGGAGCGAGGCTTGCCCGCGAAGGCGTCTTCAAGTACGCCAAACGCTTCGCGGGCAAGC
>NZ_JASCOM010000375.1:0-4158 GCF_029959925.1 Pseudomonas sp. PS02303 | reverse complement strand
GCCTCGCTCCTACAGGTGATCGCATTCCCCTGTAGGAGCGAGGCTTGCCCGCGAAGGCGTCCGTCAGTGCGCCAACGTATCCAACCCAAATTCTTGAATACCACTATCAGCCGATTTTGCCTCACTGCCACATGACGGACGCATTACAAACCTAGGATGGGCTTCATCTGCTTGATGAGGCCTGTCCATGAACCACTCGATCGCAACTGCCCTGACCAACCCCGGCGCCCCGATGAAAGTGCGCGGTGTGCAGAAACGCTTTGGCGCCTTCACCGCGCTGGACAATGTTTCCCTCGACGTGGCGGCCGGTGAATTGGTGTGCCTGCTGGGCCCGTCCGGCTGTGGCAAAACCACGTTGCTGCGTTGCATCGCCGGCCTGGAGAAACAGGACAGCGGCGAGTTGTACCTCGGCGATCGCGACGTTTCCCACCTGGCACCCCAGGCCCGGGACTACGGCATTCTCTTTCAGTCCTACGCGCTGTTCCCCAACCTCACCGTCGAAGCGAACATTGCCTACGGCCTCGCCGGCAGTGGTCGCGATGAAGTGCGCAAACGTGTCGGTCAGATGCTGGAACTGGTCGGCCTGACCGGCAGCGAGAAAAAGTACCCCGGCCAGTTGTCCGGCGGCCAACAGCAACGTGTCGCGCTGGCTCGGGCATTGGCGCCGGCGCCATCGTTGTTGCTGCTGGACGAACCGATGTCGGCCCTCGACGCCCGGGTTCGCGAGCATTTGTGCACAGAACTGCGCCAACTGCAGCGCAACCTCGGCGTCACCACCCTGATGGTCACGCACAATCAGGACGAGGCCATGCTGATGGCCGACCGCATCGCCGTGATGAACAACGGCAAGGTCGAGCAGTACGCCACGCCGCAGGACATCTACGACCGCCCGGCCACGCCGTTTGTGGCGGAGTTTGTCGGCCAGGGCAACTGGCTACCATTCAGCCGCAGCAGTGACAGCCACGCCCAGGTCGGCGGGATGAGCATGCGCCTGGCGGATGGCAGCGCTAAAACCACGTCGGGCCGTCTGTTTTGCCGACCGGAAGCGATCAACGTCAACCCGCCGGTGCATGAAGAAAACCTGTTCCCGGCCAAGGTTCGCGAGATCACCTTTCTCGGCAACCGCTGCCGCATGAGCTTCGAACTCGATCAACTGCCCGGCCACGCATTGCTGGCCGAACTGGCACCGGAAGCCATGCCGCGCCTCGGTGCGCAGCAGATCATGGTCGCCTTGCCCCCGCGCAGCCTGCAGGTGTTTGCCTGATGAGCGCGAACATCGCGCTGCCGATACCGCACAAGCAGGTTCGGCAGACCTCCCGTGCCGAGATCGGCGACCGGGTGTTCGTGGTCGGCGGCAAACTCCTTTTATTGGTGTTGCTCGGCCTCGCGGTGTTGATGCCGTTGCTGGCGATCTTCTGGCGCGGTTTCAGTTCCGAGGCCGGGCAGGGCGGAGGCCTGGTGGCTGCGCGTGAATTGGTGACCAGTGCGAACTTCCACTGGTTGCTCGGCAATAGCCTGAAAGTTTCCCTCAGCGTGGCGGCGATTGTCGTACCGCTGGCCTACCTGTTTGCCTACGCATTGCAACGCACGTTGATTCCCGGCAAAGGCATCTGGCGCGCAATTTCGTTGTTGCCGCTGATGGCGCCGTCGATGCTGCCGGGGATTGCGCTGGTTTATCTGTTCGGCAATCAGGGCATGTTGCGCGGCTTGCTCTCGGACAATATCTACGGTTTCTGGGGCATTGTTCTGGGCGAGGTCATTTACACCTTCCCACACGCGCTGATGATTCTTCTGTCGGCGCTTTCCCTGGCGGATGCGCGACTCTTCGATGCCGCCTCCAGCATGGGCGCCAGTCCGGCGAAAGCCTTTCGCAGCATCACCTGGCCAGCGACCCGTCAGGCCGTGTTCGCGGCGTTCTGCCTGGTGTTCACCTTGACCATCACTGACTTCGGCGTGCCCGTGGTGGTCGGTGGCGACTATCAAGTGCTGGCGCTGGAAGCCTACAAGGCCGTGGTCGGCCAGCAGCAATTCGGTCGCGGCGCGTTGATCGGCATGGTCCTGCTGCTGCCGGCACTCTTCAGTTTTGCAGTCGATGCCTGGTTGCGTCGACGTCACGGCGACGCCATGAGCGGCCGCGCCCAAGTCTTCAAACCCGCGCCGTCGAAGCGGCGGGACGGTTGTTATCTGGCCATCGTGTTGCTGATCTGCGCGGTGTTGCTACTGGTGTTCGGCATGGCGGTGTTCTCCTCGCTGGTGAAATTCTGGCCGTACAACCTGTCGCTGTCGCTCAACCATTACCAGTTCAGCGACACCGCGGGCGGCGGCTGGCTGGCCTATGGCAACAGCGTAAAAATGGCTTTGTGCACGGCGTTGATCGGCAGCGTGCTGATCTTCACCGGCGCCTACCTGATGGAGAAAACCAAAGGCCAGCGCGGACTGAACCTGACCTTGCGCATGCTCAGTTTCGTACCGATGGCGGTGCCGGGGCTGGTGCTGGGCCTGGGTTACGTTTTCTTCTTCAACCTCAGCGGCAACCCGCTGCATGTGCTCTACGGGACCATGACGCTGGTGGTGGTCTGCACCATTGCTCACTATTTGACCACCGCACAAATGACCGCGACCACGGCGCTGCGCCAACTCGACGCCGAGTTCGAGGCCGCCGCGTTGTCACTCAAGGCGCCGCTGTATCGGCACTACCTGCGGGTCACTGTGCCGATCTGCCTGCCGGCGCTGCTGGACATCGTGCGCTACCTGTTCGTCTCGGCCATGACCACCGTTTCAGCCGCGATCTTCCTCTACAGCCCCGACACCATCCTCGCTGCGGTGGCGGTGCTGAACATGGACGACGCCGGCAACGTCGGCGGCGCGGCGGCGATGTCGACCCTGATTCTGTTCACTTCGGCAGGCGTGTCCCTGCTGCTGGCCTGGGCCTCGCGCGGCTTGCTGCGCCGTTCCCAGGCCTGGCGGCAGACCGCTCCTGGTAAATAAATCTGTCCCCATAAAAGACCAAACCCTCAACTCAAACAGGAAAAGATCATGTTCAAGCCTATGGCCCTGGCCGCTGCTGTCCTCACCGCTTTCAGCCTGAACGCCTTCGCGGCGCCAACCGAGTTGACGGTGTACACCGCCCTCGAAGCCGAGCAACTGAAGACTTACAAAGAAGCCTTCGAAAAGGCTAACCCGGACGTCGAGATCAAGTGGGTGCGCGACTCCACGGGGATTATCACTGCCAAACTGCTGGCCGAAAAAGCCCGCCCACAGGCTGATGCGGTCTGGGGCCTGGCGGCGTCGAGCCTGGCGATCCTCGATCAGCAAGGCATGCTGCAAAGCTACGCGCCGAAGGACCTGGGCAAGATCGGCGGCAACTACCGCGATGCCGCCAATCCACCCGCGTGGGTCGGCATGGACGTCTGGGCGGCGACCATTTGCTTCAACACCGTCGAAGCCGAAAAGCAGGGTTTGACCAAGCCGGTCAGCTGGCAGGACCTGACCAAGCCTGAGTACAAAGGCAAGATCGTGATGCCCAACCCGGCCTCGTCCGGCACCGGTTTCCTCGACGTCAGCGCCTGGCTGCAAACCTTCGGCGAGAAGCAGGGCTGGCAGTACATGGACGACCTGCACCAGAACATCGGCCAGTACGTTCACTCCGGTTCCAAGCCTTGTAAGCTGGCGGCTTCGGGTGAATTCCCGATCGGCATTTCCTTTGAATACCCGGCGGTTCAGCTGAAGCGTCAGGGCGCACCGCTGGACATCATCCTGCCGAAGGAAGGCCTGGGCTGGGAGATCGAAGCGACCGCTGTGATCAAGGGCACACCACACGAAGCGGCGGCGAAGAAACTGGCTGACTTCTCGGCCAGCCCGGCGGCGATGGAGCTTTATAAAGAGAACTTCGCGGTGCTCGCGCAACCGGGGATTGCCAAGCCGCAGACCGAATTGCCGGCGGATTATGAGCAGCGTTTGATCAAGAACGACTTTGCCTGGGCGTCGAAGAATCGCGACGAAATCCTGAGCGAGTGGCGCAAGCGGTATGACGGCAAGTCCGAGAAAGTGGCTGCCAAGTAAGATCTCTATCGGCTGAAGAGCCTCTTCGCGGGCAAGCCTCGCTCCTACAGGGTTGGTGTCGTTTGTGATAACGCGCAACCCTGCAGGAGCGAGGCT
>NZ_JASCOM010000374.1:0-4197 GCF_029959925.1 Pseudomonas sp. PS02303 | reverse complement strand
GCCCGCGAAGGCGCTGTGCCAGCCAACATCAAAGGTGCCCGACACTCCGCCTTCGCGGGCAAGCCTCGCTCCCACAGGGGAAGCAACACCCTTCTATGCATATTCCTAAAAGTTAGTTTATTAATTTTTTATACATGTTTAGGGTATATGCACCGGACCACCGGACATTCTTGATTTTCGTTCGCCGCAACCCTCGCGGCGACTCCATGAGATGTGAGGTAGGTATGGTCCGGAACACAATCACCCCAGTGCAGATCGCCAGGGCATTGCGTGCAGCCAAGGAGCGGCACTGATGTCCAGTCTTGCAGATGCAATCGTTCAGAGTGATCTGGACATCGCCCCCCTGTTGTTGCCCGCGCAGGTCCTGCGCAACGACGCACAAGCCATCAAGGCCGCCCATGAGCTGGCGCAAGTCGCCCGCCTGCAAGCGGCCAAACGTGACCGGCAGCGCAAATTGCCATGGTCGCAAATCGAACAGTTCACCCGCAGCGGCCTGGGCAGCATTTCCATTGCGCGCGAGTACGGTGGCCCGCAGGTTTCGTTCGTCACCCTGGCCGAGGTTTTCGCGATCATTTCTGCGGCGGACCCGGCACTGGGACAGATCCCGCAGAACCAGTTCGGCATCCTGCACCTGGTACTCGGCAGCGCCACCGATGCGCAAAAAAAACAGCTGTTCAAAAGCGTGCTCGAAGGCTGGCGCATCGGCAATGCCGGGCCGGAGCGCGGCACCAAAAACACCCTCGAACTCAAAGCACGAATCACCGCTGACGGGGATGGTTTTGTCATCAGCGGGCAGAAGTTTTACTCCACCGGCGCACTGTTCGCCCATTGGGTGGCGGTCAAGGCGCTGAACGACGACGGCAAGCAAGTGTTGGCCTTCGTCCGTCGCGGCACACCGGGCCTGCGCATTGTGGATGACTGGTCAGGCTTCGGTCAGCGCACCACCGCCAGCGGCACCATTTTGCTCAACAACGTGCGGGTCGACGCCGAGCTGGTGGTAGACAACTGGAAGATCAACGACAGCCCGAACATCCAGGGTGCCGTGTCGCAACTGATTCAAGCGGCCATTGACGCCGGTATCGCTCGCGGTGCCATCGACGACGCCATCGAGTTCGTGAAAACCCGTGCCCGTCCGTGGATCGACGCCAAGGTCGAGCGGGCCAGCGACGACCTCTACGTCATCGCCGATATCGGCAAGTTGAAAATTGAACTGCACGCCGCCGAGGCACTGCTGCGCAAGGCCGGACAAGTACTCGATGAGGTCAGCGCCGCGCCACTCACTACCGAGTCCGCCGCGCGCGCGTCCATTGCCGTCGCTGAAGCAAAAGTGCTGACCACCGAGATCTCGCTGCTCGCCAGCGAAAAACTCTTCGAACTGGCCGGCAGCCGCGCGACCCTCGCCGAATTCAATCTCGACCGCCACTGGCGCAACGCCCGCGTGCACACGCTGCACGACCCGGTGCGCTGGAAATACCACGCCATCGGCAGCTATCACCTGAACGGCACGCTGCCCGCTCGCCACTCCTGGATTTAACGACCAGATCTCTGGAGAAACACATGACTCATTCTCACCACGTCGCGGTCATAACCAGCGATGAGCAAGCCCTGATCGTCGCTACCGATCTGGCCGAAGATTTCAAACGCGACAGCGCCCTGCGCGACCGCGAACGCCGTTTGCCGCACCCGGAGCTGGAAGTGTTTTCCCGCTCGGGTCTTTGGGGCATCAGCGTGCCCAAAGAATACGGCGGCGCCGGGGTTTCCAACGTGACCCTGGCCAAGGTCATCGCGCTGATTGCCCAGGCTGACGGCTCGCTCGGACAGATCCCGCAGAACCATTTCTACGCCCTCGAAGTGCTGCGCGTGAACGGCAGCGAAGAGCAGAAAAAACGCCTGTACGCCGAAGTGCTCGCCGGCCAGCGCTTCGGCAATGCCTTGGCGGAACTGGGCACCAAAACCGCCCATGACCGCGTCACCAGCCTGACCCGCGACGCTGACGGTTATCGCATCAACGGTCGCAAGTTCTACGCGACCGGCGCGATCTATGCGCAACGCATTCCGACGTCGGTGGTGGATGAAAACGGCGTGCAGCAACTGGCGTTCGTCCCCCACAACAGCAAAGGCCTGACCGTCATCGACGACTGGAGCGGTTTCGGCCAGCGCACCACCGGCAGCGGTTCGGTGGTGTTCGAAGACGTCTACGTCGCCGCCGAAGACGTCATCCCGTTTCAAAGTGCGTTCGAGCGCCCGACCACCGTTGGCCCGCTGGCACAGATTCTTCACGCCGCCATCGACACCGGCATCGCCCGCGCCGCCTATGAAGACGCCCTGCACTTCGTGCGCACCAAAACCCGACCGTGGATCGACGCCACCCATGAAAAAGCCACTGACGACCCGCTCACCCTCAAGAGTTTCGGCCACCTGAGCATTCGCCTGCACGCCGCCGAAGCCTTGCTGGAACGCTCCGGCGAATTCCTCGACAAAGCCCAGGCCAACACCAACGCCGAGACCGTCGCTGCGGCCTCGATTGCCGTTGCCGAAGCCCGCGCCATCAGCACCGACATTTCCCTCGCCGCCGGCAGCACGTTGTTTGAACTGGCCGGCAGCCAGGCAACGCTGATCGAACACGGCCTCGATCGCCACTGGCGTAACGCGCGGGTGCATACCCTGCACGACCCGGTGCGCTGGAAGTATCACGCCGTCGGCAACTACTACCTCAACGATGAAAACCCTCCGTTGCGAGGGACCATCTGATGGCCGAGGCGAGAAAGAAGATCCTGCTCAACGCGTTCAACATGAACTGCATCGGGCACATCAACCACGGCTTGTGGACGCATCCACGGGACACCTCCACCCAGTACAAAACCATTGAATACTGGACCGAACTGGCGCAGTTGCTGGAACGCGGCTTGTTCGACGGTCTGTTCATCGCCGATATCGTCGGCGTGTACGACGTCTACCAGAACTCGGTGGACGTGCCTCTGAAAGAATCGATCCAGCTGCCAGTCAACGACCCGCTGCTGCTGGTTTCAGCCATGGCGGCGGTGACGAAAAACCTCGGTTTCGGCCTCACCGCCAACCTGTCTTACGAACCGCCGTACCTGTTCGCCCGCCGCCTGTCGACGCTCGATCACCTGAGTCGCGGCCGGGTCGGCTGGAACATCGTCACCGGTTACCTCGACAGCGCCGCCAAGGCCATGGGCCTCAGCGAACAGGTCGAACACGACCGCCGTTACGACCAGGCTGATGAATACCTCGAAGTGCTCTACAAACTCTGGGAAGGCAGCTGGGAAAACGGCGCGGTGTTGAATGACCCGCAACAGCGGATCTACGCCCAACCGGAAAAAGTGCACAAGGTCGAACACAAGGGTGAGTTCTATCAGGTCGAGGGTTATCACCTCTGCGAGCCATCGCCGCAGCGCACGCCGGTGTTGTTCCAGGCCGGCAGTTCCGATCGCGGTTTGCTGTTCGCAGGGCGTCATGCCGAGTGCGTGTTCATCAGCGGGCAGAACAAACCATCGACCAAGGTTCAGGTGGATAAGGTTCGCGCCAGCGCTGTTGAAGCCGGGCGCAATCCCGAAGACATCAAGGTGTTCATGGGCTTGAACGTGATTGTCGGCGCCACCGAGGAGCTGGCCTGGGCCAAGCACGCCGAATACCTGAGTTATGCCAGCGCGGAGGCCGGCGTGGCGCATTTTTCGGCGTCGACCGGCATCGACTTCTCCGACTACGAGATCGACGAGCCGATCCAGTACGTGAAGAGCAATGCGATCCAGTCGGCGACCAAAAACCTGCAAAACAACGACTGGACCCGGCGCAAATTGCTCGATCAACACGCCCTCGGCGGCCGCTACATCACGGTGGTGGGTTCGCCTGAGCAAGTGGCGGACGAACTGGAATCGTGGATCGCCGAGACCGGGCTGGATGGCTTCAACCTGACACGGATTGTCACGCCGGAAAGCTATGTGGATTTCATTGAGCTGGTGATTCCGGAGCTGCAGCGGCGTGGGTCGTACAAAACGGCTTATGACAACGGCAGTCTGCGGGAAAAGCTGTTTCACGGCGAAGCGCATTTGCCTGAGCAACATACGGGCTCGGCGTTTCGGCGCTAAAAGCTTCGCGGGCAAGCCTCGCTCCTACAGGTATTGGTCGTTCACAAGTGTCCGGTACGGCGCTGAACCTGTAGGAGCGAGGCTTGCC
>NZ_JASCOM010000373.1:0-4206 GCF_029959925.1 Pseudomonas sp. PS02303 | reverse complement strand
TCTTGCTGGAATTAGCGAAGGAAACATGCACCAGCAGTAGGTGAAGCATCAACCAGATAATCCGATGAGATGCCGGTCTGTCTCACTCTCATGCAAAGGTAAGATCAACCATTTAATCCGCTTACCCGAAACACTATGCCCGTCTATCGTTACCCAGCAAGGCTGCCACTTTCTTGAAGCCTTTGCTGGCCAGAGTAACTGCCGGTGTCGATGCGGTGGCCGCTGCAGCCCGCAGTGGCGTACTGCGCGTGGATGATGAACTCCATTTGTCGCCATTGCCCGCAGAGGACGAAGACCCAGAAGTGACCAAGCTGCGCGCGGCTTTGGATCACCGCATCGGTGAGGTTCAATTGCCGGAAGTGATTCTGGCCGTTGACGCCCAGGTGCGCTTTAGCTGGATCATGCTCGGACGTGAGCCGCGCTCTACCGACGAGCTGCTGATGGTCTATGCCGGCATCATGGCCCACGGCACCAGTCTGACTGCGGTCGAATGCGCGCGCATGATTCCGCAGCAGAAGGCGGCGCGGCAGTGCTGCCTCAACTTCGGGTGTCACGTCTGTGCTCCTTGAAGAAGCGGCGCCGTCGGTCTGTGCCGGCGGCGCCGCCTTGAGAGGTCGTCCGGCGCACCCACGATCAGCGGGTGCACCTGCTGCTTAGCGCTGACTTCAGCTCAGTTCGCCGCCGAAGCGCTGCACGCCCTTGCCGGTGGCAAAGTTGTGCAGTCCGAAGCTCGGGAAGGTGCCGCGCAGGCCTTCGAACTTGCCGGTGGAATCGACCACCTTGTGCATGACGGTGAGCGAGACCTCGTCGATGCCCGGCACCTGGATGCCTGTGGCGGTGTCGACCGTCGAGATGCGGCTGCCGTCGCGGCTCATGAATTCATGAACCATCGTGAAGCTCGCGCGGCCGTCGACGAACTTGATTTCACTGGTGGCCTTGGCCCAGATCGGGCCGTCGAAGTCACCGTCGCCGGTGGCCAGGAAGGTTTCGATATGCGGCAGGTATTGCACGGCGGCGAAAGCGCCGATGCTGAGGGGCTTGGACATGATGCACTCCTAGGTTGGTGTTGGCCTGATGAATAGGCCGCGGGGACGGACGCTGCCGACGCTCGTCACGCCGGCAGCACCGGGATCACTTGCTGTTGCTCAGGCGGAAGCTGATCACCTTGGCAGCGTCCGTCTTGGAAGCGTTGACGACCTGCGTGTCGGGTGCGCTCTTGGGCTGATAGAACGTTTGACCCGTCAGATAGACGATCGGCGCTTCACCGCGCACTTTGACGCTGACCGCACCCTTGTCGTCGTATTCGTGGCGGTATAGCTTGCCGCCGCGCCGGCTGTCCATCACGTAGGGCGGATCGGCGTAGACGAACTCGGAGCCGGTGAACTGGTGGGACTCCAGCCAGGCCACGGCGTCGCCGTGGTGCAGCTCCAGGCCGGGCACGTCGAGCTGCTGCCAGACCTCGATCACCTCGGGATCAACGTCGATGCCGACGCTGCGGGCAGCGGGCCGCTTGCGCTCCAGGATGTTGCCGCCGCCCAGGTGCGTTTCGATGTACGTGTCGTGAGGCGGGATGTTGTTGATGATCGTCTGGTAGACGCCGGCACCGCCCTTGCCGCCGGGGTATCTCATGGCCTTCTTCCTGGAGTAAATCGGGACTTGGCCAGCATCGTCAGAAATGGCGATGCTGTCAAGGGAAGCCGGCCGGGCCTGCATCGTCAGAGCCGACGATGCGAAGCTGCTGGAGCGTCCTGCAGCACCGCCAGGAATGGCGATGCCGGATCGCTCAGTAGGTGGGGATGTAGACCACCTCAATGTCCACGCGCTGGTTCTCGCGCCGGCCCTCGGCCGTCGAGTTGTCTGCCACGAAATCGGCGGCCGATGCGAAGTTCACCATGATCTTGAGCGGCGAGACGCCGCGCGCCACCAAGTACGACCTGGCCGAGAGCGCACGGCGTAGTGCAAGGGCCTCATCGGCCGCGCTGGGCCGTAGTGTGCTGGTGCGCCCGCTGATGTAGATGATCGCCGCATTCCTAGCGTCGGCCAGCAGCTCCAGGGCCTCTGGCGTCGGCTGGAATGTCGCGCTGCTGTCGGGGAAGGACACCGATACGCCGGACTTGATCGGCGTGCCGAAGTTGCCGGCGTCGCCGGCGGCCAGTGCGCTTTGCGCGCTGACCAGGAACGCCAGAGAGAGGGCCAGAAGAACGGGTTTTCGCATGGGGCAGGACTCCAATCAGAAGAACAGGTAGCCGGCCTTGCTCATGGGGATGCGGATCAACCAGAGCGAGGCCAGGTGCAGCGGGTAATAGGCGTAGAAGGCCCAGCGCAGGCGCGGCACGCGCACATCCACCCGCGAGGCCAGGAAGAGCACCGGCAGGGCTGCCAAGGCCCACAGGTTGCGATTGACGAACCACAGGGCCGCGCAGGCCAGCACCGCGACCGCCGCGGCGGCCCAGCTCGGCCGGCGCGTGTACGACCACACCGCCAGGCCGAAAGCCACGGCCGGCCACCAATATTCGACCGAGCTGCCGCCGACCAGGAACACCACGCCGGCGGCCGCCAGGTGCAGCTTGCCGCCACGTTCGACCAGGTAAGCCGTGGCCGTGACGACCAGCAGCGTGAACATCACGTTGAGCGGCCACCAACCGGCGTACAGGCCGCCGAGGGCCACGAAGGGCACGGAGGCCAGCGCGCCGAACATCGCCAGGCGCGACATGGTGCGGCCGTACACGCCGCGTTCGAGCGTGCCCGGCCGGGCCAGGTTGTAGGCCAGGACGAACACGAAAAGGGGGAGCGCCACGCGGCCGGCCTCGAACAGCACCGGCAGCGTCGCGTTGAACAGGTACTTGTTGACGTGATCGCCGGTCATGAGAACCAGTGCGAGCCACTTCAACGCTTCGACGGTTCCATCAGGAATCCGCAGGGCCTTCATCAGCGCCGGCCCCCGCGAATCGCGTAGGCGCGCAGCACCAGGAAGATGATGTAGAGCGCTGGCAGTGAGAGCACGAAGGCGATGGGCTTGCCGATCCACGCCGGCAGCGCCCACAGCAGAAGGCCCAAGGCGAAGATCGGGCCGAGGCCCAGCAGAAGCAAATCGAGCTGGTTCTTGGCCTGTCCTTCCGCCCACTTGCAATAGGCTTGAAGCAACCGGCCGACGCCCAGCGTGTACCGCATCATGAAGGCGTGGAATTTGTCCATGTTTAGCCGCTAAATCGGAAGAGCCGGCCTACTCGGCCGACCCCTCGCGTGAAGTGTTGAAAGACACCGTGCGGGGCACGTAGCCGGCCACCGACACGCTGCGAGCTGCTGCGGCCGCTGGGGCGGCCTGCTGGGGTGCTGGTGCCGGCCTGGCCGCCGGCGTCGCCCGCTGGGCCACCGTCGCGGGCTGGCTGGGCGTCGAGGGCGTGGCCCCGGCCTTCGTCACGTCAAGCGTGACGAACCGAGCTTCGAGCCAATCGGCCCACTTCGACGCCTTGCGCATCAAGTCGGCCCGGTACACCGCGTTGTACTGCGGCGTGCGCGAGTGGTAGTTCGCCGCCTTCGTCCAGAGGTCGCCCTTGTCGTTGCGGATGTGCATCCGCAGCCGCCAGGCGGCCAGGTCGAACGAGTAGCAGCCGGCAGCCGCCACATCGTTCGCCGTGATGCCGTATCGGGCCAGGTCGCCCAGGTACGCGGTGTTGAACTGCATCGGGCCAACGTCATGCGTGCCATTCGAGTTGCGCACCCACTGGCCCGGCTTGCCGCCCTCTTTCTCGGCGACGGCCAACACGATGTTGACCGGCACCTCGTACTTGACGGCGGCCGAGATCGAGCAGACGACGCGCTCCTGGAGCTGCGGCGGCAGATCGGCGAAGAACGGCATGCCCTCCCCTCCCTCAGTTCAGCCAGGACTGACGGCGGCGCTCTTCGTCCTCGCGCCGGATGCGTTCGTTGTACTCGGCCAAGGCGCGGTCATAGTCGCGCGCTTCGACCCAATACCCGCCCCGCTCTGGCGTCCCGACATAGCGCGGCAGCGTGCCGCTGCTGGCGAAGTCGGTGTAGGCGTGGCCGGTGTAGGCCCCGCAGTAGTCAGGCAACTGGTTGGGGTTGTACGCCGGAATCCCAGAAATTTCCGTCAGCCCAGCTCCAGTCCCGCCACGAGCGCATCCAGGTCGATGAACTTGCCGTCAGTCTGGAAGGTGTAATGCCCGTTCAGCAGGATGTGCCGCC
>NZ_JASCOM010000372.1:0-4210 GCF_029959925.1 Pseudomonas sp. PS02303 | reverse complement strand
TGTGGCTGATGACGCCTTCGCGAGCAGGCTCGCTCCCACAGGATTTTGTGTTCACCGCAAATCCAATGTGGGAGCGAGCCTGCTCGTGAAGGCGGTAGAGACTACAACGCTGACTGACTCACCTCCCCATCCACCAACCGCCGAATCCTCAGCGGATTGGCGTTCTGCAACGCCTCGGGCAACAACGCATCCGGGTAGTTCTGGAAGCACACCGGCCGCAGGAACCGGTCAATCGCCAAGGTGCCAACCGATGTGCCGCGCGAATCAGACGTCGCCGGATACGGCCCGCCATGCACCATCCCCTCACACACCTCGACCCCGGTCGGGTAGCCATTGAGCAGAATCCGCCCGACCTTTTCCTGCAGCAACTCCGCCAGCCAACGGTACTCCAGCAACTCGTCCGTCTCGCCAATCAGCGTCGCCGTCAATTGCCCGCGCAGACCGTGCAACGCTGCCGCCAGCTGCGCTCGGTCCTCAAGCTCGATGACGATGGTGGTCGGTCCGAACACCTCCTCCTGAAGCAGCTCATCGCCCTTGAGCAACAGACTGACGTCAGCCTTGAACACCTGCGGTTGTGCCTGATTGCCCTGTTGCGGCTTGCCCGCCAAGTGCGTCAGCCCCGGATGTTCGTGCAACTCGCCAAGGCCTCGGCTGTAACTGACCAGCGCGCCGGCATTGAGCATGGTCTGGGCCGGTTGCTGGTTCATGCTGGCGCAAAACGTTTCCAGGAACTGGCTGAACTGCGGCGAACGCAAACCGATGACCAGGCCCGGGTTGGTGCAGAACTGCCCGCAGCCCAAGGTCACCGACCCGGCCAGTTGCGCAGCGATTTGCTCACCGCGAACCTTGAGCGCTTCGGGCAGCAGGAACACCGGGTTGATGCTCGACATTTCGGCAAACACCGGAATCGGCTGTGGCCGAGTCGCGGCCATGTGGCTCAAGGCATTGCCGCCCTTGAGCGAACCGGTGAAGCCCACCGCCTGAATCGCCGGATGCTTGACCAGCCATTCGCCGACCCCCCCGCCGTAGATCATGTTGAAGACGCCGGGCGGCATTTCGGTGCGCTCGGCGGCGCGGATGATTGCGTCCGCGACCCACTCGGCAGTCGCCATGTGCCCGCTGTGCGCCTTGAACACCACCGGGCAACCGGCGGCCAGCGCCGAAGCGGTATCGCCACCGGCGGTTGAAAATGCCAACGGAAAGTTGCTGGCACCGAACACGGCGACAGGCCCCAGGCCGATGCGGTACTGACGCAGGTCCGGACGTGGCAACGGCTGGCGATCCGGCAGTGCCCGATCAATGCGCGCGCCGTAGAAATCGCCGCGACGCAGGACCTTGGCAAACAAGCGCATCTGGCCGCTGGTGCGCCCGCGCTCACCCTGGATACGCCCGGCCGGCAACGCGGTTTCGCGGCACACGGTGGCGACGAAGTCATCGCCCAGAGCATCGATTTCATCGGCGATGGCGTCGAGGAACTGAGCGCGTTTCTCCGCGCTGAGGTTGCGGTAAACCGGGTAGGCAGCGGCCGCAGCGCTGGCTGCGGCGTCCACTTCCGCTTCAGTGGCCTGGAAAAAACGGCCCGGCAGGGCTTCGCCCGTCGTGGCATCGAGGCTTTGCAGCTGTTGCGTACCGTTGGCGCTGCGGCGACCGCCGATGTAGTTGTGTCCGAGTAGCGTGGTCATGAGTGATCCCTTGACCGGCCGACAACGCCGGTGATTGAAGACTTAAAGCGTGCGCACCTGGCCGATGGCCAACGGCTGGGCACTTTCGCCGATGCCGTTTTCCAGGGGCGCGCCGAACTCATCGAGGCTGATCTGGAAGCGATCGCCCGGCTGGGTTTTTATCCCGTCGGCAAACGACAACGTTGCGGTGCCGAAGTAATGCACGTGGACATCGCCGGGACGCAAAAACTGCGCGTATTTGAAGTGGTGGAATTCGAGGTTGGCGAGGCTGTGGCACATGTTGTCTTCGCCGCTGAGAAACTCCTTTTCCCAGATGGTTTTGCCGTTTCGCGTGATGCGGCTGGTGCCTGCAAGGTGCTTGGGCAACTCGCCGACGCGCAGCTCCGGACCGTAGGCGCAGAAACGCAGTTTCGAATGGGCGAGATACAGGTAATTGCGCCGCTCCATCACATGGTCGGAGAACTCGTTGCCCAAGGCATAACCGACGCGGTACGGCTGGCCGTCGTCGCCGATCACGTAGAGGCCGGTCAGCTCGGGTTCCTCGCCGGCGTCTTCGGCAAACGGCGGCACCGGGAAATCCGCGCCGGGGCGCACGACGATGCTGCCATCACCTTTATAGAACCATTCCGGTTGCGCGCCGACCTGCCCGGCCGCCGGTTTACCACCCTCCAGGCCCCATTTGAAAATGCGCATGGTGTCGGTCATGCCGGCTTCGACCGCGCCCTCCTGCTGGTGCATTTTGTCCCGCGCCGAGGCGCTGCCCAAATGGGTCAGGCCGGTGCCGCTGATCAGGCAATGGGCCGGGTCTTCGTGGTCCAGCGGTGGCAGGACTTTGCCCTGCTGCAACAGCTGGGCGTAATCCGGTCCCGGTTCGGTGCCGCGCAGTGCGACTTCTTCTTGCAGGCTGCGTTGGGCACGAATCGCCGCGAGGGCCAGTTCATGGGTGCTACGGGTGCCTTGCAGCACCTTTACCTGCGAACCCTCAACGAGACCCACCTGGCGTTCACCGGCAGTGTTTTCAAATTGAATCAGGCGCATGACGGCCTCCAGAAAATTGGGATTTGGATCACTCGATGATGTTGAAGTCACTCAAGTACTCATCGGAGATTTCCAGGCCCAGGCCGGGCTTGTCATCGTCGAGCTGGATGTAGCCGTTGACCGGTTGCGGCTCGCCCTTGAACACGTAGTAGAAGAGTTCGTTGCCGACCTCGACGTCGAACACCGGGAAGAACTCGGCCATCGGCGAGGCGGTGGTGGACATGGTCAGGTGGTAGTTGTGCATCTGCCCGGCGTGCGGGATCACCGGCACCGACCAGGCTTCGGCCATGGCGTTGATCTTGCGCGCTGCGGTGATACCGCCCACGCGGTTGGTGTCGTACTGGATCACGTCGACGGCACGGCGTTCCAGCAGGTCTTTGAAGCCGTAGGAGGTGAACTCATGCTCGCCGCCGGAGATCGGCATGATCCCCATTTTCTTCAGCTCGATGTAGCCTTCGATGTCGTCGGCAATCACCGGCTCTTCCAGCCAGCGTGGTTCGAATTCAGCAAGTTTGGGCAGCATGCGGCGGGCGTATTCCAGGGTCCAGCCCATGTAGCACTCGAGCATGATGTCGATGTCGGGACCGGCCAGGTTACGCAGGGCACGCACTTGCTCGATGTTCTTGCGCATACCCGCCGGGCCGTCTTTCGGGCCGTAGCCGAAACGCATTTTCAGCGCGGTGAAACCCTGGTTCAGATAGCCCTGGGCCTCTTCGAGGAACAGGTCGAGGTTGTCATTGGCGTAGAGCTTGGAGGCGTAGGTCCAGATCTTTTCCTTGGTGCGACCGCCGAGCAGTTTGAACACCGGTTTGTTCACGGCTTTGCCCATGATGTCCCAGATCGCGATGTCGATCGCCGAGATCGCCGCCATGCCGATGCCTTTGCGGCCCCAGGCGTGGCTCTGGCGGTACATCTTCTGCCAGATGTATTCGTTGTCGAACGGGTCTTCGCCAATGGCAATCGGCGCCAGGTAGGTGTCGATGATTTCCTTGGCCACACGCGGCGCCAGGGCGCAGTTACCGATGCCGACGAGGCCGTTATCGGTCTCGACTTCCACCACCAGCCAGCCATGGAAACGGAACGAGCCCATGGCATCGCCACGTTCGAACAGGATGTCGCTGGCGTTGGTGCAGAAGTGTGCTTGAGGCGGAACGACTTTGCCTTTCCACTCAAAAACACGGGTACGGATGGCTTTGATTTTCATGAATACAGTTCCTTGCGCTGCCGGCTTTTTGTAGTTGTCGGGTCGCTGCACAAAACCGCACGGGGGCGGGTTCCGGCATTCGATGGAGCGACTTTAGCCAGCGCTCGGGGGTGCGGATAATCACTTATGCGTATCCGGCGATAACCTGCGGTGATAGGAAAAACCGAATAGTGAGTGGATAGGGTTATCAGCCACACACAAAACAAATGTGGGAGCGAGCCTGCTCGCGAAAGCGGTAGTGCAGCCACCTTTTTAGTGACTGTCAGACCGCTATCGCGAGCAGGCT
>NZ_JASCOM010000371.1:0-4271 GCF_029959925.1 Pseudomonas sp. PS02303 | reverse complement strand
CGCCCCGGGGGGGGCGGCCCCGGCCCCCCAAACCCCCCCGGCCGCGCCAAAGCCTGGCTCCTACAGGTCCGATTTCAACAATAAGAATGTTGTAACCCATCGAGATTGATCCCTGAACCGAGGTCCCATCAACGAACCACTTCAAGAGTGAATCGAACATGAGCGCCAACGTCGACCTGAACAACCGCCCTGACTACGACACCGTCCTGCAGGACATTGCCGATTACGTCCTCAACTTCAAAATCGAGTCCGCCGAAGCGCTCGACACTGCCCGCAACTGCCTGATCGACACCCTCGGCTGCGGCCTGCTGGCCCTGCGCTTCCCCGAATGCACCAAACACCTGGGCCCTATCGTGGAAGGCACCATCGTCCCGTTCGGTGCACGCGTGCCAGGCACCCCATTCCGGCTCGATCCCGTCAAGGCGGCCTGGGACATCGGCTGCATCGTGCGCTGGCTCGACTACAACGACACCTGGCTCGCCGCTGAATGGGGCCATCCGTCTGATAATCTCGGCGGCATTCTCGCAGTGGCCGATCACCTGTCGCAAAAGCGCCTGGTCAATGGCGATGCGCCGCTGACCGTTCGCGCAGTGCTCGAAGCCATGATCATGGCCCACGAGATTCAAGGCGTGATCGCACTGGAAAACTCCTTCAATCGGGTAGGACTCGATCACGTCATCCTGGTGAAAGTCGCCTCGACCGCCGTCACCGCCAAACTCATGGGCGCCAATCGCGAGCAGTTGCTGTCAGCGTTGTCCCACGCCTTCGCCGACGGCCAGGCGCTGCGCACGTATCGGCATGCGCCGAATGCCGGGTCGCGCAAGTCCTGGGCGGCGGGCGATGCGTCCAGTCGCGGTGTGCGCCTGGCGGACATGGCGATGCGTGGCGAGATGGGCATTCCCGGCGTGCTGACGGCGAAGCAGTGGGGCTTTTACGATGTATTGTTCAGCCACACCAACAACGATCTGGCGCTCAAGCCCGAAGACAAGCGCGCCTTCAGCTTCTCCCGCCCATACGGCACCTACGTGATGGAAAACGTGCTGTTCAAAATCAGTTTCCCCGCTGAATTCCACGCACAAACAGCCTGCGAAGCGGCAGTGACGCTTCATCCACAGGTTAGAAATCGTCTGCATGAGATCGACAAAATCGTCATCACCACCCACGAGTCGGCGATCCGGATCATTTCCAAGGTGGGCCCGCTGGCCAACGCTGCCGACCGCGACCACTGCATTCAGTACATGACGGCGGTGCCGCTGGCATTCGGTAATCTGGTCGCCGAGCAGTACGAAGACAGTTTCCACGCGGCGCACCCGATCATTGATGTATTGCGCGAGAAAATGGTCATCGTCGAAGACCCGCAGTACACCCGCGAGTACCTGGAGGTGGACAAGCGTTCCATCGCCAACGCGATCCAGGTGTTTTTCAAGGACGGCTCCAGCACCGAGAAGGTCGTGGTGGAATATCCGATCGGGCATCGCCGTCGCCGCACCGATGGCATTCCGTTGCTGGAGGACAAGTTCAAGGCCAACCTGGCGACGCGCTTCACCGCCCAGCGCAGTGCAGAGATTTTTGCGTTGTGCAAGGACCAGGCTGCGCTGGAGGCAACCCCGGTCAATCGCTTCGTCGACCTGTTCGTGATCTGACACGAATTCCTGCAAAAGACAGCGGTGCGGCGATCCGACTTGCCGGCGACGGCGTATTTGAAGACGCCTTCGCCGGCAGCCTGGCTCCTGCAGGGGCGGCCGGCGTCAACCCTTGAGCCATTTTTCGACGGGTAATTTGGTGATGGCAAACCCGGTCAGCAACACCGCCGAATACCCCATCAACTCCCGGGTCAGACTGTGCCCTTCATACCACGCGCCAATCACCACCGCGAACACCGGAAAAATAATAAACACGAACGACAGAATGATCGGGCTCAAGCGTTTGAGCAGCAAAAAGTAAACGATAAACCCGCCCACCGAGGCCACCAGTCCCAGATACAGCAAGGCGCCCCAGGAACGCGCAGTGATGTCAGCGAACACCGGAGCCTCAACGCTCAATCCCGCCACAAAGAGCATCAAACCGGCCAGGCCGATGGGCAGCGTGTTGTAGGTAATCACACTGATCGCACTGCCTTGCTTCTTGGTGATGATGTAACACAGCGCATGCATGACCGCCGCCGCCAGAATCGCCAGTACCCCGAACAATTCGGCATGGTCCAGGTGCAGCCCCTGGCTGCGGATAATCATGAACAGACTGCCAAAACCGATGGCGATGCCAATCACTTGCGAAGGGTAGATTTTCTGCCGCAGAAACACGGCGGAAAACAGCAGGATGAACACCGGCATGCAGCTGAACAGCAGCGCGGTCAGGCCGGACGACACGTGCATCTCGCCGTAGTTGAGCAAGTAATACGGCAGGCTGAAATACGACAGGGTGACGAACACGAAAAACCAGCGGCTTTGCCGGGGAAACAGCAGCGGCTCGCGACGCAGCAGGGCAAAGCTCAAAAACAGCGGAAAGGCGATCAGAAAACGCAGCCCGGCGGCGGTCAGCGGGGGCACGCTTTCGACGGCAATCTTGATGCCCAGCCACGTCGTGCCCCAGCTCAGGCAAACGATCAGGAACAGCACGCTGGTGACCCCTCCGGCCAGCCACGGTTTTCGGATACTGGAAAAGGCGCTGAGGGCCGTGGACATGATCGTGCTCCTTCGTCGTCGAAATTGACCCCGTTACCAAATAGGTCTATCCCTGATTGAACCTGTTTTCAGCACGCTATTCGGGATGGAAATGACTGTCAAAGTAAGTATTGCCACGGTGTCAATCTTGCGCGAAGGCCTGGCTCAGGGGCGCGGCGTGAAGTACAAGCGCCTCGCCGAAGCCCTGGAAAAGAGTATCGGCGAAGGTTTGATCGAACCCGGCAGCAAGCTGCCACCCCATCGTCTGTTAGCGGACAGCCTGGGAGTGACCATCGGCACCATCAGCCGTGCCTATGGCGAACTGGAACGGGTAGGGTTGGTCGTGGCTCGTGTAGGAGATGGCACCTATGTGCGTCAGCGCGGGATGGAGCGGGTGCGGGATGGCGGCTTTCGCAATGTCAGCGACGACCCACAGCCTTACTTCGATATGAGTCGGAATCAGCCGATTCCGGGGCAGGAAGGCGCTTTTCTGAGTCAAAGCCTGCAGGCCCTGGCCAGCGATCCATACACCTTGCAACTGCTTAGCGGATATACGGCCGATGCCGGGTTACCGCGCCATCGTGCGGCAGGTGCCCATTGGCTGCGGCATCAGGCTTTCGTACCGAGCGCCGAGCAGGTTATTTGCGTCAATGGCGGCCAGCACGGCTTGCTCTGCGTGTTGATGGCGCTGCTCAAGCCCGGCGACACTCTGGTCACCGAGCAGTTGACTTACCCCGGGCTGATCAGTGTCACCCGCATGCTCGGCATCAAACTGATCGGTGTCGGGATGGATGACGAAGGATTGTTGCCCGAGTCTTTGTCGGAGGTTTGCCAGCATCATCGGGTATCGGCGGTGTACTGCACGCCGACCCTCCAGAATCCTACGGCGGCGGTGATGTCCGTCCCACGACGTGAGGCGATTGCCGAGGTCTGTCGCCAACATAATCTGCTGATCATCGAGGACGAAGCCCACGCCGTGCTCGCGCAGCAGCGTCCGTTGCCCTTGAGCCATTTTGCCCCGGAGCGTTCGGTGTTGATCGGCAGTCTGAGCAAAGCGGTTTCGGCGGGTTTACGGGCGGGTTATCTGCATGCGCCGCAACCGTTGATCGGACGTTTAAGCGCGGCGGTGCGCGGGACGTGCTGGATGGCGAGTCCGCTGTCGATGGAGCTGGCGACGGCGTGGATCGAAAACGGTATCGCCGAGCAGTTGCTGGGGCAGCAGATTGTTGAAATCAGTCGCCGCAAGCGTTTGGTCAGCCCAATGTTAGAAGAGGTCGGGTACAAGACTCATCCCCACAGCCCACACTTCTGGATCGAAGTGCCCGAACCGTGGCGAGCATCGCAGATTGCGGCGGAGCTCAAGCAGAACAATTACCTGGTGGCCACCGCGGAGGCGTTTGCGGTCGGGCATGCCGCAGTGCCGCAATTCATTCGGGCGAGTGTGTGTCATTCGGCGGGGGATGATCGGTTGTTGCTGCAAGGGTTTGATGCGCTGGCGGCAGCATTGGCGGAGACCGTGTAATCGTTTTTCGCGAGCAGGCTCGCTCCCACAATGGATCTCTCTCGTACACAAACTTTGTGTCAACTGGAGATCAACTGTGGGAGCGAGCC
>NZ_JASCOM010000370.1:0-4303 GCF_029959925.1 Pseudomonas sp. PS02303 | reverse complement strand
CGATGGCGGTGTTTCAGGCGACATTAATTTTGCATGTGCCGCCGTCATCGCGAGCAGGCTCGCTCCCACAGTTGATCTCCATCAATTCGAATACGGTGTCAGGCCTGGGATTTATTCAGGTGATTCATGCTTGCGCCGATGGCCTGCTCGATGTTGGCCAGGCCGTGGACGCTGTCGGCAAACGGCTCGAATGACAGGTAGCCGCTGTAACCGCCGCTGAGCAAGGTGTCGATCTGTGCGGCATTGCCAAGAATGTCGCCCTCGCCCACCAACACTCTATGGCCGTCGCGTATCGTCGCCAGCGGTGCCTCGGCATCCTCGACGCCGGAGATATGCACCAGCCCTGTCAGCTCGGGGAAAAACTCCTGCTCACACGCCAGGTGATGATGGAAGGTGTCGTGGACGAGCCGGAACACATCCAGCCCACCGACAACCTTGATTGCTTCCACCGCCGTGCGTTTAAGCCGCAGCGAGCATTCTTCGAAACCCAACGGCTCGATGAAACCGAGAATGCCGTGATCGCGCAGGATCGGCGCCAGTTCACTCAAGGCGGTACGCAACCCTGAAGCGCGCTCGGCTTCGCTACGAGTATCCGCGCGATCATTCAGCGGGCACATGACCACCCCCTGCGCGCCGCAATCACGAGCATAAGCCGCCAGTTTCAAGGCCAGCGTCCGGCGCTCGTCATTCCACACATCAAACGGGTACAGCGCGTTGATCGACAGCACGCTGATGCCTTGGGCCGCGCACAACTCACGGACGCGCTCGGGCGCGGTACCGTCTTCTATCTCGACACCCTTGAGGTCATTGCGAATCTCGATGGCGTCAGCCTTTAGGGCTACCGCCAGGTCGATGAACGCGGGCAGGGACAAACGTGGGGCGACCATACGGTTCAGGGCGAAACGCAGGGGTTTGCTCATTATTGTTATTCTCCGCACAGGTGAATCACTTGGCCGTCGGCATGCTGAATTCAGGGCCCTTGGCGATGCTGTCGGGCCAGCGTTGCATCACGCTTTTGTAGCGGCTGTAGAAACGGATGCCTTCTTCGCCATAGGCGTGATGGTCGCCGAACAGCGAGCGCTTCCAGCCGCCAAAGGAGTGCCAGGCCATGGGCACCGGAATCGGCACGTTGATGCCGACCATGCCGACCTTGATAGTGCGTGCAAACGCCCGGGCGATGCCGCCGTCGCTGGTGAAACATGACACGCCGTTGCCGAATTCGTGGGCGTTGATCAACGCCACGGCGCTGGCGAAATCCGGGACGCGGACGATGCCCAGCACCGGGCCGAAGATCTCTTGCTGGTAAATGCTCATCTCGGTAGTGACGTGATCGAACAACGTCGCGCCGACGAAGAAGCCGTTCTCCGCCCCCGGCACCTTGAACCCACGACCATCGACAATCAGCTGCGCGCCTTGCGCCACGCCCTGGTCGATAAAGCCTTCGACCTTGGCCTTGTGTTCGGCCGTCACCAACGGCCCCATGTCACTGTCGCCCTGCATGCCGTTGCCGACCTTGAGTTGATCGATGCGCGGCAGCAGTTTGGCAATCAGTTGGTCTGCAACATCGCCCACCGCCACAGCAATCGAGATCGCCATGCAGCGCTCGCCGGCCGAGCCGTAAGCCGCGCCGATCAAGGCGTCTGCGGCCTGATCCAGATCCGCGTCGGGCATGACGATCATGTGATTCTTCGCCCCGCCCAGCGCCTGCACCCGCTTGCCGCGCGAGGTGGCTTGCTGGTGGATGTACTCGGCAATCGGCGTCGAGCCGACAAAGGAAATCGCCTCGATGTCCGGGTGTTGCAGCAGCGCATCGACCGCTGTCTTGTCGCCCTGAACCACGTTGAACACGCCGTCCGGCAAACCGGCTTCGGTCAGCAAACGGGCCATCAGCAAACTGGCGGACGGGTCGCGTTCGGAGGGTTTGAGAATGAAGCAGTTACCGGTAACCAGCGCCAACGGGATCATCCACAGTGGCACCATCACCGGGAAGTTGAACGGCGTGACACCGGCGCATACGCCCAGCGGCTGGCGCAGGTTCCAGTTGTCGATGCCGCCGCCGATGTTGTCGCTGAATTCGGTTTTCAGCAGGCTCGGCGCGCCACAGGCGTATTCGACGATCTCGATGCCACGGGTGACTTCGCCCTTGGCGTCGGAGAACACCTTGCCGTGTTCGCGGCTGATGATTTCGGCCAGTTCGTCGTGATGACGGTCGAGCAACTCCTTGAACTTGAACATCACCCGCGAACGGCGCAAGGACGATTGCTCGGACCAGGCCGGGAATGCTTTCAGGGCCGAGGCAACGGCATCGTCCACGGTCTTCGAACTGGCCAGCCCGACACGCGCTTGTACCTCGCCGGTCGCCGGGTTGAAGACATTGCTGAACCGCTCGCTACCGCTGTCTTGCACGTGACCGTCGAGGTAATGGCCGATGACCGGGGCGTCGCTCATTGTTCTTGTTCTCCGTTCGAATAGTGGAATTCAGGCTTTTTAGATCAGAGATCAAGCAGCCAACTGTGCTGCGGATCGTTGTGGAACTGCCAGACCCGTTTCGGGCCGGCCATCACGTTCAGGTAATACGACTCGTAGCCGTAGGGCACGCTGACCGGGTGATAGCCCTTGGGCACGACCACGAGGTCGCTGTTTTCCACGGCCATGGCTTGATCGATGCTGCGGTCGTCGGTGTAGACGCGCTGGAACACGAAACCCTGGGGCGGGTTGATCTGGTGGTAATAGGTTTCTTCGAGAAAGCTCTGGTGCGGCAAATCGTCGGTGTCGTGCTTGTGCGGCGGGTAGCTCGACGAGTGTCCCGACGGCGTGCGCACTTCCACCACCAGCAGCGAATGGGCGGGCTCGGTGTCCGGCAGGATGTCGCAGACGTAACGGGTGTTGGCGCCTTTTCCACGCACGCTGCGCTTCATGGTGTCGGGTTTGATCAGCCGTGGACCGAGGCCCTTTTCGGCTGACCCCGGTGCGGCGCAGACGGCGATCTGCACATCGCTCAACGCGACGACCTGGGCCTGACTGCCCGGCGGCAAATAAGCGGCGAACGGCGATTTGTCCTCGAACACCGACTGGCGATCGCCGAGGTTGTCCCATTCGAAGGCGCCCTGCCCCGGCGCTTCGCCCTTGATGCTGACCCGGCCGCTGAGCAGCACCAGGCACAGCTCTTTATCACCCGCCGCCACCGGCAAGGTTTCGCCCAGGCTTAGGCGGTAGGCAGCGAAGCCGACGTATTCCAGCTCACCTTTGCCCAACTCGACCATGGTCCGGCCACGGGCATTGCTTTTGACCAGCAGGCTCATAGCGCAACCCTCTCGTCGAGCAACGCTCGCAAGGTGTCGTAGCCTTTTTTCGCGTAGACGTAACTCGGCGCCACGGCCGGGTCTTGCTCAGCCTCGACCACCAGCCAGCCGTGGTAATCGTTGGCCAGCAACACATCGAGCAGCGCGGCGAAGTCGATGTCGCCATCGCCGGGCACGGTGAAGGTGCCGTTGATGATGCAGTCCGGAAAGCTCCACAAGTTGTTGCGCGCCAGTTGCACCACCGGTTTGCGCACGTCCTTGAAATGCACGTGGCAGATGCGTTCGATGTGTTTGCGCAAGACGTGCAACGGCTCGCCGCCGCCCATGTAGCAATGGCCCGAATCGAACAGCAGACCGACTTCGCTGCCGGTCAACGCCATCAACTTGTCGATGTCGGCCGGGGATTCGACGTAAGCGCCCATGTGGTGGTGATAGGCCAGGCGCACGCCTTGAGACAGGGTGAAACGTGCCAGTTCGGTGAGCTTGTCGGCGTATTCCTGCCAGGCCTGTTCGGTGTGGAAACGCGGGCGTTCAACCAAGGGGATGCGCTGGCCCTGAATCGAGTCCGCCACTTCGCCGTAAACCAGCACCTTGGCGCCGTTCTTCGCCAGCAGCTCGACGTGGCTGCCGATGGCGTCGATTTCTTCGGCCACGGAACGGCGCGCCAGACGGCTGGAATACCAACCGGACACCAGCGCCAGCTCGTAAGGCCGCAGCACGTCACCGACGCCTTCGGCATCCTTGGGGAATTTTCCGTTGAGTTCAAAACCTTCGTAACCGATCTCCTTGCCTTCGCTCAACGCGGTGCTCAACGGCGTCTCGCCACCGAGGGACGGCAAGTCGTCGTTGCTCCAGGAGATCGGGTTGATGCCAATTCGGATAGCGGGCATGGCTGCACCTTTTTGTTGTTTTCTAAATTTCCGTTGAGTCTGAGGCCGACTTCGCGGGCAAGCCTCGCTCCTACAGATCAACGCGGCTTCCCGTAGGAGCGAGGCTTGCCC
>NZ_JASCOM010000036.1:0-41776 GCF_029959925.1 Pseudomonas sp. PS02303 | reverse complement strand
AGCCTCGCTCCTACAGGTCTGATGGTGAACTGTAGGAGCGAGGCTTGCCCGCGAAGGCGTCAGCTCAAACACCATAAAAAAACGGCCTCCAACAATGGAGGCCGTTTTGCATTTACTGCATCCGGTTTCTCTTGCGCCGCTTCCACTGCCGCCCAACCCACCAGCGCCAATACATCATCACCAGGCAATAGGCGAGGGCGCCCAGCACCAGTCCCGTCACCACTGAACCCAGCAAAAACGGCTGCCACAAGGTGGAAAGCTCACCACTGATCCATTCCCAGGTCAGCTCGTCCGGCAAATGCCTGGCCGGCACGTCCATTAACCACGCTCCCGTCTGATAGGTGCAGAAGAACACCGCTGGCATGGTAATCGGGTTGGTCAGCCAGACCAGGCTGACGGCGATGGGCATGTTGCCCCGCACGACGATCGCCAGAATGGCAGCGACCAGCATCTGCAACGGAATGGGCAGGAAGGCCGCGAACAGGCCCACCGCCATGGCCCGTGCGACGGAATGACGATTGAGGTGCCAGAGGTTCGGGTCATGCAGCAGGGTGCCGAGAAAGCGTAAGGATTTGTGTTCCCTGATGCTGGTCGGGTCTGGCATGTAACGTTTGAATAAGCGCCGGGGCATAAGGCTTCTCGGTCGGTTAAGGCGGCAAGTATGTCTGGATTCTATGAACCGCCCATTCAGACTTTGTGACAATTAATAACCGTGCGCGTGCAGTCGGGCAGCTATGCCTAGGGTGGGACTCTCAAGGACGGGCGTATGCGCACAGGGATGATGGCGCTGGCGTTGGGTTTGCTGGCCCTGCGTTTTTTACCGGTTTTACCGCCGGTCTGGTTATGGATGTTGCTGCCGGTCGTGGGTTTGATGCTGTTGCCGTTTCGGACTCACCCGTTGGCGTTTTTTCTGTTCGGCTTCAGTTGGGCGTGCGCGAGTGCGCAGTGGGCGCTGGATGATCGCCTGTCGCTGACGCTCGATGGCGAGACTCGTTGGGTCGAAGGTCGGGTGACGGGCTTGCCGCAGAATGCCGAAGGGGTGGTGCGCTTCGAGTTGACCGACAGTCAGTCCCGAAGCACCCGGCTGCCCCGGCATCTGCGCCTCGCCTGGTATGACGGACCGCCCGTCAACAGCGGCGAACGGTGGCGGCTGGCGGTCAAGTTGAAGCGTCCTGCCGGGCTGCTCAATCCGCATGCCTTTGACTACGACGCCTGGCTGCTGGCGCAACGCATCGGCGCTACCGGTACGGTCAAGGATGGCCATAGGCTGGCCGCCGCCCAATGGGCCTGGCGTGACAGCATTCGGCAGCAATTGCAGGTCGTCGATGCCCAAGGCCGGACGGGGGCGCTGATCGCATTGGTGTTGGGCGACGGCGGCGGGCTGAGTCGCGAGGACTGGCAAGTGCTGCAAGACACCGGCACCGTGCATCTGCTGGTGATTTCCGGGCAGCACATCGGGTTGCTGGCGGGGCTGGTGTATCTGCTGATCGCCGGGCTGGCGCGCTATGGTCTGTGGCCGAGCCGTTTGCCCTGGCTGCCATGGGCCTGCGGACTGGCGTTTGCCGCTGCGCTGGGTTACGGGTTGCTGGCCGGTTTTGAGGTGCCGGTGCGCCGGGCCTGCGTGATGATCGGTCTGGTGTTGTTGTGGCGGCTAAGGTTTCGGCACCTTGGCGCCTGGTGGCCGCTGTTGCTGGCGCTCAATGGCGTTTTACTGCTCGACCCGCTGGCGAGCCTGCAACCGGGGTTCTGGTTGTCCTTCGCAGCGGTGGCGGTGTTGATCTTCACTTTCGGTGGGCGTCTGGGGCCGTGGCGTTGGTGGCAAACGTGGACCCGTGCGCAATGGCTGATCGCGATCGGACTGTGCCCATTGCTATTGATACTTGGCTTGCCGATCAGCGTCAGCGGACCAGTGGCCAATTTGCTGGCGGTGCCTTGGGTCAGTCTGGTGGTATTGCCGCCAGCCTTGCTCGGGACGTTGTTACTGCCCGTCCCTTATGTGGGCGAGGGGTTGCTGTGGCTGGCGGGCGGTCTGGTCGACCTGTTGTTCAAGGGGCTGGCCTTGATGGCCGGGCGATTCCCCGCCTGGGTGCCGGTCGCGGTGCCGGTGTGGATTTGGGCGCTCGGTACGCTGGGGGCCTTTCTTCTATTACTGCCTAAAGGGGTGCCGTTGCGCCCGTTGGGTTGGCCGCTGCTGCTGTTGCTGGTTTTTCCACCTCGCCCGATGCTTGCCGAAGGCGTCGCCGAAGTCTGGCAGCTGGACGTCGGCCAGGGCCTGGCCATCCTGGTGCGCACCCGCCATCACACCTTGTTGTATGACGCCGGGCCGCGTTTTGGCGATTTCGACCTCGGCGAGCGGGTGGTGCTGCCGTCATTGCGCAAACTGGGCGTGTCCGGGATCGACCTGATGCTGCTCAGTCACGCCGACGCCGATCACGCCGGCGGTGCACGTGCGGTTGCCAACGGATTGCCGGTGACGCAGGTCCTGAGCGGTGATTCCGAGGCGCTGCCAGCCGAATTGCGCGCCGAAGGCTGTGAAAGCGGCCGGCAATGGACCTGGGACGGTGTGGACTTCCGTCTCTGGCAATGGACATCCGCCTCCGACAGCAATCAAAAATCCTGTGTCTTGCAGATCGAAGCCAATGGCGAGCGATTGCTGCTGACCGGTGATATTGATGCGGCAGCCGAGCGGGCATTGCTCGACAGTCCGCTTGCCGTGCCGACCGATTGGCTGCAATCGCCTCACCACGGCAGTCGCAGTTCCTCTTCGATGGCGCTGCTCGCCGCGTTGCAACCCAAGGCTGTGCTGATATCCCGTGGCCAGGGCAATTCCTTTGGCCACCCGCATCCCACGGTCATGGCGCGCTATCAAAAACGCGGCATGGCGATCTACGACAGCGCCACCCACGGCGCCATTCGTCTGCAACTGGGACGGTTCAAGCCGCCATGGACGATGCGTCTGGATCGGCGTTTCTGGCGCGATCCGCCACCGTTGGGCCCATAACCGCCAGTTATGAAAGCCCGACCGGATGCGACATCACGGTCTTCGGTGCATCCGGCCCCTATGTTAGAGTGGCGCACTTTTTCGAGGGGGCTGTCACTGTGTGGGAATTGGTCAAATCCGGCGGGTGGATGATGCTGCCGATCATTCTGAGTTCCATCGCGGCAATGGCGATCGTCGCCGAGCGTCTCTGGACCCTGCGAGCCAGCCGTGTGACCCCTGAGCATTTGCTCGGGCAGGTCTGGGTGTGGATCAAGGACAAACAGCTCAATAAAGAAAAACTCAAGGAACTGCGCGCCAACTCACCGTTGGGCGAGATCCTGGCGGCGGGCCTTGCCAACTCCAAACATGGTCGCGAGATCATGAAAGAGTGCATCGAAGAGGCCGCCGCACGGGTGGTTCATGAACTCGAACGCTATATCAATGCGCTGGGCACCATCGCCGCCATGGCCCCATTGCTGGGCCTGTTGGGTACGGTGCTGGGCATGATCGACATTTTCAGCGCGTTCATGGGCACGGGCATGGGCACCAATGCCGCGGTGCTGGCGGGCGGTATCTCCAAGGCGCTGATCACTACGGCCGCTGGCCTGATGGTCGGTATCCCAGCAGTATTCTTTCACCGATTCCTGCAACGCCGGATCGATGAGCTGGTGGTGGGTATGGAGCAGGAAGCGATCAAACTGGTCGAAGTGGTTCAGGGCGACCGTGATGTGGACCTGGCCGAGGGCAAAGCGTGAAATTCCGCCGCAAACCGCGGGAAACGGTCGACATCAACCTCGCGTCGCTGATCGACGTGGTGTTTATCCTGCTGCTGTTTTTCGTGGTCACCACTACGTTTACCCGTGAAACCCAGTTGCGCGTCGATCTGCCGGAAGCGGTCAGCGGTTCGCCTGCCGAAGACCAGCAGGTCAAGCACCTGGACGTTGCCATCAGTGCCGAAGGCGCGTTCTCGGTGAACAATCAGCTATTGCCGAAGAACGACCTCGCGACGCTGATGGAGGCGCTGCAAAAAGAATCCAATGGCGACACCAGCCTGCCGCTGTCCATCAGCGCGGATGGCAAGACTCAACATCAGTCGGTCATCACCGCCATGGACGCCGCCGGCAAGCTGGGTTTCAGCCACTTGCGCATGACCACGGTCGAAGCGGCACCGCCCGCGCCCTGATGGCCATGTCCGATCGCTTGCTCGCCGCGTGGTACCAAGGTCATCCGGCCTTGAAACTGTTGCAGCCACTGGAGTGGCTGTACCGGCGCATCGTCATGAACAAGCGCAAGCGCTTTCTGGCGGGCGAGGGTGAGATTTATCAGCCGCCCGTGCCGCTGATCGTGGTCGGCAATATCACCGTCGGCGGCACTGGCAAGACGCCGCTGATTCTGTGGATGATCCAGCATTGCCAGCGCAGCGGCTTGCGGGTCGGGGTGGTCAGCCGGGGTTACGGCGCCAAACCGCCGCAATTGCCGTGGCGCGTCGAGGCCGATCAAAGCGCGGACATTGCCGGCGACGAACCGCTGTTGATCGTCCAGCGCACGGGCGTGCCATTGATGATCGACCCGGATCGCAGCAGCGCCGTCAAAGCGCTGCTGGCGAGTGAACCGCTGGATCTGATCCTCTCCGATGACGGCATGCAGCATTACCGGCTGGCCCGGGACCTGGAACTGGTGTTGATCGACGCCGCCCGCGGCCTGGGCAACAAACGCTGCCTGCCGGCCGGTCCCTTGCGTGAACCGGTCGAACGCCTTCAGAGCGTCGATGCCGTGCTGTACAACGGCGCCGCCAATGATCGCGAAAACGGTTTTGCCTTCCAGCTGCAACCTACCGAACTGGTCAACCTGCAAAGTGGTGAGCGTCGCCCCCTCGACTACTTCCCCGCAGGTCAGGCACTGCACGCCGTGGCCGGGATCGGCAATCCGCAGCGTTTCTTCACGACCCTCGAAACGCTACACTGGCAGCCAGTGCCGCATGCGTTTGCCGACCACGCCGAATACAGCGTGCAGGCCTTGAATTTCACACCGTCATTGCCGTTGGTGATGACCGAAAAGGACGCGGTGAAGTGCCGTGCCTTCGCCGCCGCCGATTGGTGGTACCTGGCGGTCGATGCTGCGCCATCGCCGGCTTTCGTGGCCTGGTTCGATACGCAGCTGATGCGCCTGTTGCCGGCTCGTCTTTTGCCTTAACTCCGTTCTTACCCAGGGAATGCTCATGGACACCAAATTGCTCGACATCCTCGCTTGCCCGGTCACCAAAGGCCCCCTCAAACTCAGCGCCGACAAGACCGAGCTGATCAGCAAGGGCGCCGGCCTGGCTTACCCGATTCGCGATGGCATCCCGGTGATGCTCGAAACCGAAGCCCGCACCCTGACCACCGACGAGCGCCTGGATAAATGACCACAGCCTTTACCGTTGTCATTCCATCGCGTTATGCCTCCACCCGTCTGCCGGGCAAACCGCTGCTGCTGATCGCCGGCAAGCCGATGATCCAGCACGTCTGGGAGCAGGCGAGCAAAAGCAGTGCCGAGCGTGTCGTGGTCGCCACTGACGACGTGCGCATTGTTGAGGCGTGCAAGGCGTTTGGCGCCGATGTGGTGCTGACCCGCGAAGATCACAATTCCGGTACCGATCGCCTGGCCGAAGTCGCCGCGAAACTCGGCCTGGCCGCCGACGCCATCGTGGTCAACGTCCAGGGTGACGAACCGTTGATTCCGCCGAGTGTGATCGATCAGGTGGCTGCCAACCTGGCCGCCCACGCCGAAGCGCGCATGGCCACCCTGGCCGAGCCGATCGAAGACGTGGAAACCCTGTTCAATCCCAACGTGGTCAAGGTTGTCAGCGACCTTAATGGCTTGGCGCTGACCTTCAGTCGTGCCACGTTGCCGTGGGCCCGCGACGCGTTCGCCAAAAGCCGCGAGCAATTGCCGGAAGGCGTGCCGTACCGTCGCCACATTGGCATCTATGCCTACCGCGCCGGTTTCCTGCACGACTTCGTCAGCTGGGGCCCGTGCTGGCTGGAAAACACTGAATCCCTGGAACAGCTGCGTGCCCTGTGGCATGGCGTGCGGATTCACGTCGCTGACGCACTGATCGCACCGCCCACCGGCGTCGACACCGTCGAAGACCTCGAGCGCGTCCGTCGCCTGCTGGAGGCCTGATGCGCGTTCTGTTCGTGTGCCTGGGCAACATCTGCCGTTCTCCGACGGCCGAAGGCGTGCTGCGGCATAAATTGCGCGAGGCGGGGCTGGCCGATCACATCGAAGTCGCCTCCGCCGGCACCGGTGACTGGCACGTCGGCAAGGCGCCGGACAAACGCAGCCAGGCCGCCGCCAGACTGCGCGGTTACGACCTGTCCGCCCAACGCGCACAGCAAGTGACCCGCGCCGATTTTTCCGCGTACGACCTGATACTGGCGATGGACAACAGCAACCTGCGCCACCTCAAGGCCCTGCAACCGGCCAAGGGCAAAGCCGAGCTGGACCTGTTCCTGCGTCGCTACGAGTCAGAACTCGATGAAGTGCCGGATCCGTATTACGACGGGGACCAAGGCTTCGAGCAGGTGCTGGACCTGATCGAGCGCGCCAGTGATCGACTGGTGATCGAATTGAAGGGACGGTTATGAGTTTGCAGGTTCAACCCCGGGTTTCGCTCAAGTCGTTCAATACGTTTGGTGTCGACGTTCAGGCCCGGTTGTTCGCCGAGGCCCACAGCGACGCCGATGTGCGTGAAGCCCTGGCGTATGCGTCGGCCCATGACGTGCCGTTGCTGGTGATCGGTGGCGGCAGCAACTTGCTGCTGACGGCTGATGTCCAGGCGCTGGTGCTGCGCATGGCTACGCGCGGGATTCGGATCCTGAGCGATAACGGCAGCAAGGTCGTGATCGAAGCCGAGGCGGGCGAGCCTTGGCATCCGTTCGTGCAGCACACCCTGGCGCAGGGGTTGTCGGGGCTGGAGAACCTCAGCCTGATCCCCGGCACGGTCGGTGCGGCGCCGATGCAGAACATCGGTGCCTATGGTGTCGAGATCAAGGACGTGTTCGCCGGCCTGACCGCGCTGGATCGCCAGAGCGGCGAGCTGCGGGATTTCACCCTGGAAGAATGCAACTTCGCCTACCGTGACAGCCTGTTCAAACAGGAACCGGGGCGTTGGTTGATCCTGCGCGTGCGTTTCACCCTAAACCGCGCCGCGCACCTGCACCTGGAATACGGCCCGGTTCGCCAGCGCCTGACCGAGCAAGGCATCGATCAGCCGACTGCCACCGACGTCAGCCAGGCGATCTGCAGCATACGCAACGAAAAGCTCCCGGACCCGGCAGTACTCGGCAATGCCGGCAGCTTCTTCAAGAACCCTCTGGTGCCGACCGCGCTGGTCGCACAGCTGAAAAGCCAATACCCGGACCTGGTGGCCTACGCGCAACCCGATGGGCAGATGAAACTGGCGGCCGGCTGGTTGATCGAGCGGGCCGGCTGGAAAGGCTTTCGCGATGGCGATGCCGGCGTGCATAAATTGCAGGCGCTGGTGCTGGTCAACTATGGCAGCGCCACCGGCCTGCAATTGCTGCACCTGGCGCAGCAGATTCAGAAAGACATTTCCCAGCGTTTCAACGTCGACCTGGAAATGGAGCCGAATCAGTATTGAGGCTACGCTTTAATGGCTGATCTCAAAGCCCTGCACACCTTCAACTGTGCAGGGCTTTTTTGTTAATGCTGGGTTAACTTAGCCACCTAACGATGCAAGCATTTGCTCCACCAAAGGCCCGATGCAGACGTTGCCGTCCGCGTAAGAGAGCCTCTTAGCCTGAGCCGATCTGCATGATGCCAACCGCCAAGTCTCGGCGGCAGATTGCTCGACCCCATAACCTCCAGAAATATGCGGGCGTGCCCATGATTACCCTGAAGCTCAATGGTCAAGACCATCAACTCGACGTCACCGAGGATATGCCGCTGCTCTGGGCAATCCGCGACGTGGCCGGTTACAACGGCACCAAATTCGGCTGCGGCATGGGCCTGTGTGGCGCTTGCACCATTCATATCGAAGGCGCTCCGGCGCGCAGTTGCATCACGCCGATCGGTTCAGTGGTCGGCCAGAACGTCACCACCATCGATAACCTGCACGTCGACCCGGTCGGGCAAGTCGTGCAGCAAGCCTGGCTCGACAGCGCCGTGGCTCAGTGCGGTTTCTGCCAGGGCGGGCAGATCATGTCAGCGACGGCGTTGCTCAAGACCAACCCGAACCCTAGCGACGCACAGATCGAAGAGGCGATGGTCGGCAATATTTGCCGTTGCGGCACCTATAACCGGATCAAGACCGCCATCCGCCAGGCATCCACTCACCTGAAGGAGGCCAAGGCATGAGCCAGTTACCGAATGATTTTGCGCTGAGCAACCTCAGCCGCCGTGGCTTCCTTAAAGGCGTCGGTGCGACCAGTGCGTTAGTTCTGGTAGCAAGCTGGGGCTGGCAAGATGCGTTCGCCGAAGAAAAAGAGAAAAAATTCGGCGCCGACGGCATGCCCAATGGCTGGATCGATGATCCCAAGGTTTACATCAGCATTGCCGCTGACGGCATGGTGACCGTGGTCTGCAACCGTTCGGAAATGGGCCAGGGTGTGCGCACCAGCCTGACCATGGTAGTGGCCGATGAACTGGACGCCGACTGGGCCATGATGAAAGTGCAGCAAGCGCCGGGTGACGAGGTTCGCTTCGGTAACCAGGACACAGACGGTTCGCGCAGCATGCGTCACTGGTACGAGCCGATGCGTCGTTGCGGTGCCGCCGCGCGAACCATGCTGGAACAAGCGGCGGCTGAGCAGTGGAAAGTGCCGGTCAGCGAGTGCCATGCGCAGCTGCATAAAGTGGTGCACCAACCGAGCGGTCGTGAACTGGGCTACGGCGCTCTGGCCGCCGCTGCGGGTGCGCTGGCAGTGCCGGCCCGTGACAGCCTGCGGCTCAAGCAACCGTCGGAGTTTCGCTACATCGGCAAGGAAGGCACCAAGGCGATCGACGGTGCCGACATCGTCAACGGCCGCGCCATTTACGGGGCCGATGTGCATTTCGACGGCATGCTCTACGCCGTGATTGCGCGTCCGGCGGTTTATGGCGGCACGGTCAAATCCGTCGACTCCAGCGCGGCGATGAAGGTCCCGGGCGTGATCAAGGTCGTTCAGATCGAAGGCCGTCCGCTGCCATCCGAGTTCCAGCCATTGGGTGGCGTGGCCGTGGTGGCCAGCAATACCTGGGCCGCGATCAAGGGCCGCGAAGCGCTGAAAATCGAGTGGGATGACGGCCCCAATGCCAGTTACGACTCGATCGCCTACCGCAAAGAACTGGAAGCCGCGTCCCTCAAGCCCGGCAAAGTGGTGCGCAATACCGGCAACATCGACGACGCCATGAAAGGCGCCACCAGCACCCTCGAAGCCTCGTATTACCTGCCGCACCTGGCGCAGGCGCCGATGGAACCGATGGTCGCCATCGCCCGCTTCAAGGACGGTGTGTGCGAGGCCTGGGCCCCGAGTCAGGCGCCACAGGTCACCCGGGAACGGATTGGCGAACGCCTTGGTATTCCGTTCGATAAGGTCACGTTCAATGTCACCTTGCTTGGCGGCGGTTTCGGTCGCAAGTCCAAGCCGGACTTCGTCATCGAAGCGGCGATCCTCGCCAAGGAATTCCCCGGTAAAGCGGTGCGGGTGCAATGGACCCGTGAAGACGACATCCACTGCTCCTACTTCCACACCGTGTCCGCCGAGTACCTGAAGGCCAGCCTGGACAAGGATGGGCTGCCCTCTGGCTGGTTGCACCGCACCGTGGCCCCGAGCATTACCGCGCTGTTCGCCCCGGGCATGAACCACGAGGCGGCTTTCGAGCTGGGCATGGGCTTTACCAACATGGCCTACGCCATCCCCAACGTGCGCCTGGAAAACCCCGAAGCGGCGATTCATACCCGGGTCGGCTGGTATCGCTCGGTGTCGAACATTCCCCACGGGTTTGCGATCCAGAGCTTTGTCGATGAGCTGGCGCACAAGGCCAAGCAGGATCCACTCAAGTACCAGATCAAACTGCTGGGCCCGGATCGTCAGATCGATCCGCGCACCTTGAGTGAAGAGTGGAACTACGGCGAATCCCCCGAGCGTTATCCGATCGACACCGGGCGGATGCGCACGGTACTGGAAACAGCCGCCAAGGCCGCCGGTTGGGGGCGCGAGCTGCCCAAGGGCCGAGGCCTGGGCCTGGCGGTGCATTACAGCTTCGTCAGCTATGTGGCGGCGGTGATCGAAGTCGAAGTCAAAGACGACGGCACGTTGATCGTGCACAAGGCCGACATCGCGGTGGATTGTGGTCCGCAGATCAACCCCGAACGGATTCGCGCTCAGTTCGAAGGCGCGTGCGTCATGGGCCTGGGCAATGCCGTGGTCGGGGAAATCAGCTTCAAGGACGGCAAGGTGCAGCAGGACAACTTCCACATGTACGAAGTGGCGCGCATGTCGCTGGCGCCGAAGGAAGTGGCCGTGCATCTGGTGACGCCTCCGGGCAATGTGCCGTTGGGCGGAGTCGGTGAGCCAGGCGTACCGCCGATTGCGCCTGCTCTATGCAACGCGATCTTCGCTGCCACTGGCCAGCGTATCCGCAACTTGCCGGTTCGCTTCCAGCTGCAAGGTTGGCAGAAGGCGCAGGCCTGATGGACAGCGCGGATCTGAACGCTCTGCGCAGCGTGCTGGAATGGCGTCGCGCCGGTCGGCGGGTGGTGTTGTACAGCGTGGTCCAGACCTGGGGCACTGCGCCCCGGGCACCTGGCGCGATGCTGGCGTTGCGTGAAGATGGCGTGGTGATCGGCTCGGTGTCCGGCGGCTGTGTCGAGGATGATCTGATTGCCCGGCTGCACGATGGGCGGATTCCACCTGACGGGCCGCCGGTGCAATTGATCACCTACGGCGTCACCCGCGAGGAGGCCGCACGGTTTGGTTTGCCGTGCGGCGGCACCTTGCGCCTGACCGAGGAACGGGTCGGCGATCCAGGTTGGGTCGCCGAGTTGCTGGAACGCTGCGAGGCCCATGAAATAGTGGCTCGTTCGCTGGATATTGCGACCGGTGAAGTGATTTTGGAGGCGGCGAACAAAAGCGATGTGCTGAGCTTTGACGGCCACACCCTGCGCGCCATCTACGGTCCGCGTTGGCGGCTATTGCTGATCGGTGCGGGGCAATTGTCCCGGTATGTCGCCGAAATGGCGCGACTGCTGGATTTCGAAGTGCTGATCTGCGATCCGCGCAGCGAGTTTGTCTACGGTTGGGAAGAGCAGCACGGCCGTTTCGTCTCGGGCATGCCGGATGAAGCGGTGCTGACCATCGAGACCGACGAACGCACGGCCATCGTCGCCCTGACCCATGATCCGCGCCTGGATGATATGGCGTTGCTGACCGCTCTGGATTCCAGGGCTTTTTATGTCGGCGCCCTCGGCTCGCGGGTCAACAGCCTGAAGCGGCGGGAAAACCTGGCTCAGCTAGGCTTGTCATCACAGGCCATCGAGCGGCTGCACGGCCCGATCGGTTTGCATATCGGCAGCCACAGTCCCGCGGAAATCGCCTTGTCGCTGCTGGCCGAGATTGTGGCGATCAAGAACGGCGTCGAATTGAAGCAGAAGAAGCCGTTGCAGGAGGTTGTATGAGTGAACCCATCGGCGTCATCGTGCTGGCGGCGGGGCAGGGCAGACGCTTCAGGGAGGTGGCGGGAGCGGACAAGGACAAGCTGCTGGCCGACTGCACGGGGCGAGATGGCGCGGTTCGGTCGGTGATCGAGCACGTGCTGCTGAGTGTGCCAGCCAACCTTGGGAAGCGTGTGCTGGTGACGACCGAAGATCGCCCACAAGTGATGCGCATGGCTCAGGCGTACGGTTTCGAGAGTGTGAAGATCGGGCCTGCCGGGATGGGCGATAGCATTGCCGCCGGGGTGGCGGCATGTCCAGAGCTCAGTGGCTGGTTGATTGTGCTGGGGGATATGCCGTTTATCTTGCCTTCGAGTATCGAGCGGGTGGTGGCCGGGATTGCGAACGATTGCGTCAGTGTGCCGGTCCATGCGGGGAAGTACGGACACCCGGTTGGGTTCGGGCGCAGTTTTGGGCCGGGGTTGATGGCGTTATCGGGTGATCATGGGGCCAAGCCGTTGTTTGCGCAGGGCAGGGTGGTTGAAGTGACGGTGGATGATGCCGGGGTGTTGTGGGATGTGGATGTGCCCGCAGCATTAGTATTTTCCTGACACACCGTCTTGCCCGCGAAGAACGATAACGCGGTCTACTTGCTTTATCTCAGATGTAAAAAAGCCCCGCCTGGATCACCAGGCGGGGCTTTTTAGTGGCCGATGGAATCAGACGAGGGGTTTAGGCTCGTGTTCTTTTTCCAGGGCTTGTTCGTGTTGCTCGACCGCTTCCTGTACGGAGCGCGGTGCTTCTTCGATGACCGATTCGGCAACAGGTGCCGCTTCGATCACTTCAGCCACAACCGGTGCAGGCTCGTCAGCGACAATCGCTTCAACCGGAGCAGCAGCGGCAGCCAGTTCGGCTTCCTTCTGCAGACGCTCTTCTTCACGCTTGCGACGACGCACTTCACGTGGATCGTTCGGTGCACGGCCGCTTGGCGTCAGGGCGCTGGCAGGGGCGGCTTCGACTTGCGGTGCAGCTACTTCGGCAACGACCTGCGCCGGTGCTTCAACGACTGGAGCAGGCTCGGCAGCCACAATCACTGGCTCGGACACAATGGCTTCAGCAACCTGAGCTTCAGCAACCGGAGCAGGCGCTTCAACCGCAGCCGGCTCGGCAACCCAGTTGAACGCGGTTTGTTCTTCACGAACTTCGCGGACAGCTTCGGTTACGGTTTCGCTGGAGGTTTCGGCAGCTGGCTCGGCAGCAAAGACTGGCTCGGGGGCCGCTTCAACTTCAGGCTGTGCTTCACGAACCGGTGCCACTTCGATTTCCGGAGCCGCAGTGGCTTCTACCGGAGTCGTTGCTTCCACTACTGGCGCTTCGACCGAAGCCGTTTCCAGGGTGGCGGCCGTTGCGCGTTCGGCTTGCTCGTTGGCTTGCGCTTCAGCAGGCGCGCTGATCACGGTGCTGGCAACGGCTGCGGTAACAGCCAGGCCGGCGGCCAGATCGGAAGTGCTTGGCGCTTCGTTGCTTTCGCCCGCTTCGCTGCCTTCGGCGGATTCGGATTCTTCCGAACCTTCGATCACGTTGCCGTTGGCATCGCGTTGACGCTCACGACGGTTGCTGCGACGACGCTGGCCACGGGAGCGGCGGCGTGGACGATCGCCTTCGGCGCCTTCCTGACCGTCTTCCTGCAGTTGCTCTTCGTTGGTTACCAGTTCTTCTTCGGCAACCGCGGCAGCGGCTTGCTCGGCACGTGGCTGACGTTCTTCACGCGGTGGGCGCGGAGCGCGTTCTTCACGTGGCTGGCGAGCTGGACGCTCTTCAGCGGTCGCAGCAGCGGCTGGAGCAGTGGCATCCAGAGGTTCGCGCAGTTCACGCACGCGTTCTTCACGCTCGCCACGTGGCTTGCGGTCTTCGCGAGGTGCGCGCGGTGCACGTTCTTCACGAGGGGCGCGTGGTGCGCGCTCTTCACGTGGAGCGCGTTCTTCGCGGGCGACTACCGGGGTTTCTTCCCGGGCTTCGCGTGGTTGACGCTCTTCGCGTGGCTCACGTGGTGCGCGTTCTTCACGCGGTGCACGTTCCTCACGAGGCTTGCGCTCTTCATCGCGGCGACCGTTACGGTTGCGGCTCTGCTGACGACCGTTGCGACGCTCTTCGTTACGGGCCGGGCGCTCGGTGGTCGCTGGTTTTTCAACCACAACCGGAGCAGCAGGCTCTTCCTTGGTAGCAAACAGGCTGACCAGCGACTTCACCAAGCCTTTGAACAGGCTTGGCTCTGGCACGGCGATCGGTGCAGCAACAGGTGCGGCAGCGACGACTTCGGTCGGAACCGGAGCGTTGGCGCGGGCCGGCGCGGTCTTGACTGCGGCTTCCTGACGAACCAGGGTGCGGGTCGCGGCGGCTGGCTGGACTTCTTCGACTTCGGCAGCGGCTGCTGCGATTTCGTAGCTGGACTGGCCGACTGCGGCTTCCGGGCTGTCATCACGCAGACGCTGAACTTCGAAGTGCGGCGTTTCGAGGTGATCGTTCGGCAGAATGACGATGCGGGCACGGGTGCGCAGTTCGATCTTGGTGATCGAGTTGCGTTTTTCGTTGAGCAGGAAGGCTGCGACCGGAATCGGCACTTGGGCGCGAACTTCGGCGGTGCGGTCTTTCAGGGCTTCTTCTTCGATCAGGCGCAGGATCGCCAGGGACAGCGATTCAACGTCACGGATGATGCCGGTGCCGTTGCAACGCGGGCAAACGATGCCGCTGCTTTCGCCCAGGGATGGACGCAGGCGCTGACGGGACATTTCCAGCAGGCCGAAGCGCGAGATGCGACCGACTTGCACGCGAGCGCGGTCGGCTTCCAGGCATTCGCGGACTTTTTCTTCCACTGCGCGCTGGTTCTTGGCAGGGGTCATGTCGATGAAGTCGATGACGATCAGGCCGCCGATGTCGCGCAAGCGCAACTGACGGGCGATTTCTTCGGCGGCTTCAAGGTTGGTCTGCAGGGCGGTTTCTTCGATGTCGCTGCCTTTGGTGGCGCGCGCCGAGTTGATGTCGATGGACACCAGGGCTTCGGTCGGATCGATAACGATGGAGCCGCCGGAAGGCAGTTCAACGACGCGCTGGAAAGCGGTCTCGATCTGGCTTTCGATCTGGAAGCGGTTGAACAGCGGAACGCTGTCTTCGTACAGCTTGATCTTGCTGGCGTACTGCGGCATCACCTGGCGAATGAAGGTCAGGGCTTCGTCCTGGGCTTCAACGCTGTCGATCAGCACTTCGCCGATGTCCTGGCGCAGGTAATCGCGGATGGCGCGGATGATCACGTTGCTTTCCTGGTAGATCAGGAACGGCGCGGAGCGATCCAGCGAAGCTTCTTTGATGGCGGTCCAGAGTTGCAGCAGGTAGTCGAGGTCCCACTGCATTTCTTCGCTGCTGCGGCCCAGGCCGGCAGTACGAACGATCAGACCCATGTCGGCTGGTGCAACCAGGCCGTTCAGGGCTTCACGCAGTTCGTTGCGCTCTTCACCTTCGATGCGACGGGAGATACCGCCGGCACGCGGGTTGTTCGGCATCAGCACCAGGTAACGACCGGCCAGGCTAATGAAGGTGGTCAGGGCAGCGCCCTTGTTGCCACGTTCTTCTTTTTCGACCTGAACGATGACTTCCTGGCCTTCGCTCAGGACGTCCTTGATGTTGACGCGGCCTTCAGGGGCTTTCTTGAAGTATTCGCGGGAGATTTCTTTGAGGGGCAGGAAGCCGTGGCGCTCAGAGCCGAAATCGACAAAGGCAGCCTCAAGGCTTGGTTCGATGCGAGTAATCCGGCCTTTATAGATGTTGGCCTTCTTCTGCTCGCGTGCACCGGATTCGATGTCCAGGTCGTAGAGGCGTTGGCCATCTACCAGTGCAACACGCAACTCTTCGGGTTGAGTTGCGTTAATCAGCATTCTTTTCATGTAGTACCGTCGGTTTCCGGGCTGCCGGAAACGGCGTTCGGCACACACGACTTCTCATGGTCGGTGTCAGGTGCGTCGGGAGTGGTTGGCCATTCCCGTGTCCAGCGATGTCTGGCCAATTGGGCCGTTATCGCGACTTACGCGTCCTGCTTGCTGTGGCTACTTAAGCACTCAGTCAGGAGGAGGAATCAACCAGCGGCTGTGGACGAGATGAAGCGTCTTGATAAAGCCTATTGCTACACAGTCCAGCGGTTGTGCATCTCCACCCTACACGTATCCCTGATAATTCGGGTGCTGCCGCGCGCAGAATCCGCAGCGGGTTGGCATTTACCGTGAGCTCCGAAGGGGGAGGTCACGCATCATGGCTAATTTAGGCGTTGTTTCCGAAGCGTTCGCTCGGGGTCGTCCTTAGCTGACTGCACTTTGTGAACTGGCCATGAATATTGGCTCGCAAGGGGAGTGAAAACTCTGCTTTGCGGCTTGATTCAGGCCTCATGTCACCTGCGCTTGTTACAGCTGCAAACTCCACCGTTACGTAGCGAAAGCCCCGTAGGACGGCCTCGCGTCCTGGTGAATTGCGTTGGTCAGGGCCGGTTTTTGACCGTTAGTCCGCTGTCCAGGCCGCTTTTGGCGGCGTTCGCGACTATAGCAGCAATGATTAAGTGCTTCAATTCCATAAAAAATTGTTATCATCCGCGGCATGACGACTACTGCCCCTTCGACCCCAGCCGTACAACTGCTGGAGGTCTCGCCGGAATATGCCGGCCAACGTATTGATAACTTCCTTCTCGCTCGGCTCAAAGGCGTGCCCAAGACCTTGATTTACCGCATTTTGCGCAAGGGCGAAGTGCGAGTGAACAAAGGTCGGATCAAGCCCGAATACAAGCTGCAGGCGGGCGATATCGTGCGCGTGCCGCCGGTTCGCGTGCCTGAGCGCGACGAGCCGGTGCCGCTGGCCCAGGGCCTGCTGCAACGCCTGGAAGCCTCGATTGTGTTCGAGGACAAAGCGCTGATCGTGATCAACAAGCCTTGCGGCATTGCGGTTCATGGCGGCAGCGGCCTGACTTATGGGGTGATCGAAGCCTTTCGTCAGTTGCGTCCCGATTGCAAGGAACTCGAACTGGTTCACCGTCTCGACCGTGATACCTCCGGCCTGTTGATGATCGCCAAGAAACGCAGCATGTTGCGCCACTTGCACACGGCCTTGCGCGGCGACGGCGTCGACAAGCGCTATATGGCGCTGGTCCGTGGTAACTGGGCGGCTTCGATCAAGCAGGTCCGGGCGTCGCTGGGCAAGAGCAATCTGCGTTCCGGCGAGCGTATGGTCGAGGTCGACGAGGAGGAGGGCAAGGAGTCTGTGACCGTGTTCAAGGTCCTGCGCCGCTTCGGCGACTTTGCCACCCTGATCGAGGCCAGGCCGATTACCGGCCGGACCCACCAGATTCGCGTCCATACCTTGCACGCCGGGCATTGCATCGCTGGCGACACCAAGTATGGCGACGAAGGTTTCAGCAAGGAAATTCGCGATTTAGGCGGCAAGCGCCTGTTTCTGCACGCCTACCTGCTGACTGTGCCGCTGCCCGATGGTGGCGAGCTGAAATTGCAGGCGCCGGTGGATGAAATGTGGGCCAAGACCGTGGAGCGCCTGAGTGCACCCCTCTGATTACAAACTGCTGATTTTCGATTGGGACGGCACGCTTGCTGACTCCATTGGTCGGATTGTCGAGGCGATGCATGTCGCGTCCGAACGGTCCGGGTTTCAGCTGCGCGATGATTTTGCCGTCAAAGGCATTATCGGTCTGGGTCTGCCTGAGGCCATTCGCACGTTGTACCCCGATATTGGCGATGCCGAGCTGATTGCGTTCCGCCAACACTATGCGGATCACTACATCGCCGCAGAGGCTGTGCCTTCACCGCTGTTCGAGGGTGTGCTCGAGTCGATGGAGGCGTTTCGCGCCGAGGGTTATCATCTGGCTGTGGCCACGGGCAAGGCGCGTCGCGGGCTGGATCGGGTGCTGAAAGCCCATGGCTGGGAAGATTATTTCGATATCACCCGCGCCGCCGACGAAACCGCCAGCAAGCCCCATCCGCTGATGCTTGAGCAGATTCTCGCGCATTGCGAGGTTCGCCCGGAGCAGGCGCTAATGGTGGGCGATTCGTCCTTCGACCTGCAGATGGCGCGTAACGCCGGTATGGATTCGGTGGCAGTCAGTTACGGCGCGCAATCGATCGACGCGCTGAAGCTGTTCGAGCCGCGACTGGCCATTGATCGTTTTTCAGAATTGCATGCCTGGCTGGGTCAGCGGGCTTAACGGGTTTTTGCTGGGGTAGATGTCATGACCGACGAATGGAAAGCGCCCGCCAAGGCGAGCGCAGAGAGCGGTGACGAAAAAAGCTGGAAGCTGCTGGAAACGACTTTGCTGGCCAGTGTCCAGGAGCAGCGCCGGTCTCGTCGCTGGGGTATTTTCTTCAAATTGCTGACCTTTGTGTACCTGTTTGGCGCGTTGATTCTGTTCACGCCGCTCATGGACATGGAAAAAAGCGCGACCCGCGGTTCCCACTACACGGCGTTGATCGATGTGACCGGCGTGATCGCCGACAAGGAGCCGGCCAGCGCCGACAACATCGTTGGCAGTCTGCGTGCTGCCTTCGAGGACGAGAAGGTCAAGGGTGTGGTCCTGCGCATCAACAGCCCGGGCGGCAGTCCGGTGCAGTCGGGTTATGTGTATGACGAGATCGTCCGTCTGCGCGGCTTGCACCCGGATACCAAGGTGTACGCGGTGATCTCTGACCTGGGCGCTTCCGGTGCTTACTACATCGCCAGCGCGGCGGATCAGATTTACGCCGACAAGGCGAGTCTGGTCGGTTCCATTGGTGTGACGGCGGCCGGTTATGGTTTCGTCGGCACCATGGAGAAGCTTGGCGTCGAGCGTCGGACCTACACGTCGGGCGAGCACAAGTCGTTCCTCGACCCGTTCCAGCCGCAGAAGCCTGAGGAAACTCAGTTCTGGCAGGGCGTTCTGGATACCACGCACCAGCAGTTCATCAACAGCGTGAAGAAAGGCCGTGGCGACCGTCTCAAGGATAAAGAGCATCCAGAGTTATTCTCCGGGCTGGTCTGGAACGGTGAGCAGGCGTTGCCGCTGGGTCTGATCGATGGCCTGGGGAGTGCCAGTTCGGTGGCGCGCGATGTAATTGGCGAGAAGGAGCTGGTGGATTTCACCGTTCAGGAATCGCCATTTGATCGTTTCTCGAAAAAGCTCGGTGCCAGCGTGGCTGAGCAACTGGCGATGTGGATGGGCTTCCAGGGGCCTTCGTTGCGTTGATTCTTTGGTTGCACCAGAAAACCGGCCGCAGTGGCCGGTTTTTTGTGTTCAGGGAATTTGCACGCCCTCGGCCAGTAGCATGTCGATCAGGCGAATCAGCGGCAGGCCGATCAGGCTGGTGGCGTCAGGGCCTTCGGTGCTTTGAAACAGGCTCACCCCCAAGCCTTCGGCCTTGAAGCTGCCAGCGCAGTCGTAGGGCTGTTCGGCGTGCAGGTAGCGCTCGATGCGTGCCGGGTCGAGGGTGCGCATGTGCACGGTGAAAGGCACGCAGTCGACCTGGCAGTCGCCGGTCTGGCTGTTGAACAGTGCCAGGCCCGTCAGGAAGGTCACGCTGGCACCGCTGGATGCCAGTAGTTGTTCGCGGGCCTTCTCGAAGGTGTGGGGTTTGCCGATGATTCGATCGCCGAGGACGGCAACCTGGTCGGAGCCGATAATCAGATGAGCAGGATGGCTGCCGGCCAGTGCCCGGGCTTTTTCTTCGGCAAGGCGTTTTACCAGTTCGATGGCCGTCTCGTCGGAGCGATGGCTTTCATCGATATCCGGCGAGCTGCAGGTGAATGGCAGCTGCAAGCGGGCCAGCAATTGCCGGCGATAAACCGAGCTTGAAGCGAGTAATAAAGGCAGCATGCGTATCTCCGGAAGACAGGCGCGAATTCTACCGAGGCTTCCAAGTGACGGACAGGGCTGAATTTCCTTTGACATGGCTGGGTGCATCCCTATAATGCTGCGCCTATGTTGAATGACCCGATTCCACCTCACGTTGACCCGCGCAAATTGGCTGACCGTGGCACCACCCTTCAAGGTGAACTGCTGCTGGCCGATTTGGAGAGACTCTGCGACCCGCTTTCCGATACTGTCGGTACGGTGCAGGCTAAATTCGTTTTTGAACGAGATGAACGTAAGTCTGTGGTAATCCACAGTTTTATCGACACCGAAGTCAAAATGGTTTGCCAGCGTTGTCTTGAGCTGGTCACCCTGCCGATCCATAGCGAATGCAGTTATGCTGTGGTGAAGGAGGGTGCGAATACCCAGTCGTTGCCGAAAGGTTATGACGTGCTGGAACTGGGCGAAGATCCATTGGATCTGCAGTCACTGATCGAGGAGGAGCTTCTGCTCGCCTTGCCCATTGTGCCTGCTCATCATCCGGAAGAATGCCAGCAGCCGGCGGGTCTCGATGAGCCCGAACCGAGCGAGGACGAGGTAACGCGGTCCAACCCGTTCAGTGTATTGGCGCAGTTAAAGCGTGACCCAAACGTTTAGGAGTTAATCAATTATGGCTGTTCAGCAGAACAAAAAATCCCGCTCTGCCCGTGACATGCGTCGTTCGCACGACGCCCTGACGGCAAGCACTCTGTCTGTAGAAAAAACCACCGGTGAAATTCACCTGCGTCACCACGTATCGCCAGAAGGCGTATACCGTGGCCGTAAAGTGATCGACAAGGGCGCTGACGAGTAATCACTTGTCTGCTCAAGTCATCGCGATTGACGCAATGGGCGGGGACTTCGGTCCCCGCAGCATTGTTCAGGCCAGCCTTGCTTGTCTGTCTGCTACGCCCTCGCTGCACCTGACCCTCGTCGGTCAACCCTCTCTTCTTGAAGAATTGCTCTCTGGCCAATCGGCTGTGGATCGCTCGCGCCTGTCGATTGCTCCGGCGTCCGAAGTCATCACCATGGACGAAAAGCCTGCCCAGGCCTTGCGTGGCAAGCCTGACTCGTCGATGCGCGTGGCGCTTGAGTTGTTGCGTGATGGCAAGGTCCAGGCCTGTGTCAGTGCCGGCAATACCGGTGCGCTGATGGCGTTGTCGCGGTTTGTGCTCAAGACGTTGCCCGGCATCGATCGGCCGGCGATGGTGGCGGCGATTCCAACGCAGAAGGGTTATTGCCAGTTGCTCGACCTCGGCGCCAACGTTGATTGCAGTGCCGAGCATTTATTGCAATTTGCGGTGATGGGCTCGGTGGCGGCAGAAACCCTCGGCATTGTTCGCCCGCGGGTGGCCTTGCTGAACATCGGCACCGAAGACATCAAGGGTAATCAGCAGGTCAAGCTGGCGGCGACCCTGTTGCAAGGCGCTCGCGGCATCAACTACATCGGCTTTGTCGAAGGTGACGGTTTGTACCGGGGCGAGGCGGACGTGGTGGTGTGTGACGGCTTTGTCGGCAATATCCTGCTCAAGTCCAGCGAAGGCCTGGCGACCATGATTGCCGGGCGCATCGAAGCCTTGTTCAAGAAAAACCTCGCCTCGAAAATGATCGGCGCGCTGGCGCTACCCCTGATGAAGCGTTTGCAGGCCGATCTGGCGCCTGCGCGACATAACGGCGCAAGCTTCCTGGGTTTGCAGGGGATTGTGGTGAAAAGCCACGGTTCGGCCGGGGTTCAGGGTTTTCAGAGTGCCATTTCCCGTGCGCTGATCGAGATCCAGGAAAACCTTCCGGAACGCATTCACGGTCGTCTGGAGGATTTGTTGCTTTAGGCGTTTTCGTCGGACAATGCTTAAATGTGACCGCTCAGTTCAATTGGCCATCCAACTGTCAGTTTCTTGCGTCCCCCAAGCGGGACGTCAAATTCTCCGACGACAAGATCATTAGGGGCTTGTTACATGTCTGCTTCCCTCGCATTCGTCTTTCCAGGACAGGGTTCGCAGTCCCTCGGCATGCTGGCCGAGTTGGGCGCACAACATCCGGTTGTCCTCGAAACATTCAAAGAAGCTTCCGATGCTCTGGGTTACGACCTGTGGGCACTGACCCAGCAAGGGCCGGAAGAGCAACTCAATCAAACCGATAAAACCCAGCCGGCCATTCTGACTGCCTCGATCGCCTTGTGGCGTCTGTGGCTGGCGGAAGGCGGCGCGCGTCCGGCTTACGTTGCCGGTCACAGCCTGGGCGAGTACAGCGCACTGGTCGCGGCGGGCAGCCTGAGCCTGGGCGCCGCCGTCAAGCTGGTGGAGCGCCGTGGTCAGTTGATGCAGGAAGCGGTTCCGGCCGGGCAGGGCGGCATGGCCGCAATCCTGGGTCTGGAAGATGCTGACGTGTTGGCCGCCTGTGCCGAAGCGGCGCAAGGCGAAGTGGTCAGCGCGGTCAACTTCAACTCCCCGGGCCAGGTCGTGATCGCCGGTGCCAAGGCTGCGGTCGAGCGCGCCATCGAAGGCTGCAAGGCTCGTGGTGCCAAGCGTGCCATGCCGTTGCCGGTCAGCGTGCCGTCCCACTGCGAATTGATGCGTCCGGCAGCCGAGCGTTTCGCCGAGTCGATCGCTGCCATTGACTGGCAGGCTCCGCAGATCCCTGTGGTGCAGAACGTCAGCGCCAATGTGCCGGCCGATCTGGAAACCCTCAAGCGCGATCTGCTTGAGCAGCTCTACAAGCCTGTACGCTGGGTTGAGTCGGTCCAGGTGCTGGCCGCCAAGGGCGCGACCCAACTGGTCGAATGCGGCCCTGGCAAAGTACTCGCCGGCCTGAACAAGCGTTGCGCCGAAGGCGTGTCGACATCCAACCTCAATACCCCAGACGCTTTCGCTGCCGCCCGTGCAGCGCTGGCCTGAATCAGGAGAAACTTGCATGAGTCTGCAAGGTAAAGTTGCACTGGTCACCGGTGCGAGCCGCGGTATCGGCCAGGCCATCGCCCTGGAACTGGGTCGTCAGGGCGCTATTGTTGTCGGTACCGCGACGTCCGCTTCCGGCGCCGAGCGTATTGCCGCTACCCTGAAAGAAAATGGTATTCAAGGCACTGGCCTGGAACTCAATGTCACCAGCGACGAATCCGTTGCTGCGGTGTTGGCAAGCATCACAGCACAGTTCGGTGCGCCGGCGATCCTGGTCAACAATGCCGGTATCACCCGCGATAATCTGATGATGCGCATGAAAGATGACGAATGGCATGACGTCGTCGATACCAACCTGAACAGTCTGTTCCGCCTGTCCAAGGGCGTTTTGCGCGGTATGACCAAAGCCCGTTGGGGACGAATTATCAGTATTGGCTCGGTTGTGGGTGCCATGGGCAACGCAGGCCAAGTAAACTACGCAGCCGCCAAGGCCGGTCTGGAAGGTTTCAGCCGTGCACTGGCGCGTGAAGTCGGTTCGCGTTCGATTACGGTAAACTCGGTGGCCCCAGGGTTCATCGACACCGATATGACCCGCGAACTGCCTGAGGCACAGCGTGAAGCCTTGCAGACGCAGATTCCGCTGGGCCGTCTGGGGCAAGCTCAAGAGATCGCGTCTGTGGTCGCTTTTCTTGCATCCGACGGTGCGGCTTACGTTACTGGGGCTACAATCCCGGTGAACGGCGGGATGTACATGAGTTAAATGTGACGGATTGCTTCAAAAAAATGTCATACGAGCTGTCTAAAATCCGTTATAAAGCTGCAATCTATTTATAGGCAGAGGGTCGTCGGGTTTGAGGAGTGAAGCTTTCAGTTGAAAAACTGAAAAGTCTTTCTATACACTTACCCACTGGCCAGCTGCCTGAATTTGTCCATTAGGAGTGAAAACAAGGTATGAGCACCATCGAAGAGCGCGTCAAGAAAATCGTTGCTGAGCAACTGGGCGTTAAAGAAGAAGAAGTGGTCAACACTGCTTCCTTCGTTGAAGACCTGGGTGCCGACTCCCTTGACACCGTTGAGCTGGTGATGGCTCTGGAAGAGGAATTCGAGACCGAAATCCCTGACGAAGAAGCTGAGAAGATCACTACTGTACAAGCCGCAATCGATTACGTTACTAACCACCAGGCTTAATAGCTTGTAATCGTTGCTTGCTGTCATGGAAAAACCGCACTGCCATCACGGCGTGCGGTTTTTTCTTTAGGCCTGATGCAAAGTCGTCATTTGAAAAAGGAGAGTGCTGTGTCGCGTAGACGCGTCGTAGTCACCGGTATGGGTATGTTGTCGCCACTGGGCACGGATGTGCCAAGCAGTTGGCAGGGCATTCTGGCTGGCCGCAGTGGCATTGGTCTGATCGAACACACCGACCTTTCTGCCTATTCCACCCGTTTTGGCGGCTCGGTAAAGGGCTTCAATGTCGAGGAATACCTGTCGGTCAAGGAAGCTCGAAAGCTCGACCTGTTCATTCAGTACGGTCTGGCCGCAGGTTTTCAGGCTGTACGTAACGCAGGCCTTGAAGTCACCGACGCCAACCGTGAACGCATCGGCGTGGCCATGGGGTCGGGTATTGGCGGTCTGACCAATATCGAAGAAACCAGCCGCACCCTGCATGATTCCGGGCCACGACGGATTTCTCCGTTTTTCGTGCCTGGCTCGATCATCAATATGATTTCCGGTTTTCTGTCCATCCACTTGGGTGCACAGGGACCTAACTACGCCATCGCCACCGCGTGTACCACCGGTACGCACTGCATTGGCATGGCTGCGCGCAACATCATGTACGACGAAGCCGACGTGATGATTGCCGGCGGCGCCGAGATGGCGGCTTGCGGTCTGGGCATGGGTGGCTTCGGTGCTTCCCGAGCGCTGTCGACCCGCAACGACGAGCCAACCCGTGCCAGCCGTCCATGGGACAAGGGCCGTGATGGCTTCGTCTTGTCCGACGGTGCCGGCGCCCTGGTTCTCGAAGAGCTGGAGCACGCCAAGGCGCGCGGCGCGACCATCTATGCCGAGCTGATCGGTTTCGGCACCAGCGGCGATGCCTACCACATGACTTCGCCTCCCGCCGATGGCGCCGGTGCTGCCCGTTGCATCACTAATGCCTTGCGCGATGCCAGGATCAATGGCGATCAGGTCCAGTACATCAACGCCCACGGCACCTCGACCTCGGCCGGCGACCTCGCCGAAGCCTGTGCGATCAAGTCGGTGTTCGGCGATCACGCCTACAAACTGGCCGTCAGTTCGACCAAGTCCATGACCGGTCACTTGCTGGGTGCAGCAGGCGCAGTCGAGGCGATCTTCAGCGTGCTGGCGATCAATAGCCAGGTAGCGCCACCGACCATCAACCTCGATGAGCCGGACGAAGGCTGCGATCTCGATTTCGTGCCGCACACCGCGCGCAATATGGATATTGATGTGGTGCTCTCCAACTCCTTCGGATTTGGCGGTACCAACGGCTCGCTGGTGTTCCGCCGGTTCGCTGACTGATGGACAGCTGGGTCGACGGTCAGCCGGCTGACGCTTTGTCGCTGAAGGATCGCGGCCTGGCTTACGGTGATGGTCTGTTCGAGACCATCGCCGTGCGTGGTGGGCAACCCTTGTTGCTGGACCGACATCTGTCGCGTCTGGCCGATGGCTGTTCACGGCTGGCGATCACTGCCGATCACGAGTTGATCCGCAGTGAGCTGCTGGCCTATGCCGCCGCACTGGGTCAAGGTGTGCTCAAGCTCATCCTCACCCGCGGCGACAGTCTGCGTGGTTACGCTCCCGATCCTTCGGCTCAGGCCCGACGTATTCTGCAAGGAAATCCCCCCGCTGCTTATCCTGCCGTTCATGGCGAGCAGGGCGTTCGCCTGTTCCCGTGTGCGACGCGACTGTCCAGGCAACCACTGCTTGCCGGCCTCAAACACCTGAACCGCCTGGAGCAGGTCATCGCCCGTTCCGAATGGCAGGACACCGAGCATGCCGAAGGCTTGATGCTCGACAGGACAGGACGGGTGATCGAAGGCGTATTCAGTAATCTTTTCCTGGTGCGCGATGGCGTGTTGATCACAGCCGATTTGAAGCGCTGCGGCGTGGCGGGTGTGATGCGTGCCGAATTATTGTTTCAAGCCGAGTCATTGGGGATCCCCACGCAAATCACCGACATCAGCCTCGATCAGCTGCAATGGGCCGATGAAGTCTTTGTCTGCAACAGCGTGTATGGCGTTTGGCCGGTGCGCGCCTATGCTGCGCTGAGCTGGCCGGTTGGGCCGCTCACCCGTAAACTCCAAACCATTGCCCATGCGCTACTGGATGCTTGATACGTGAGACGTAAATTGTTGCTGCTGCTGGAAACCGGATTGGTTCTGGCAGGGCTGTGTCTGGGCGCCTCCGCCTGGAAGATTCATACGGCGCTGAATCAGCCGCTGAACATCACCCAGGAAGAACTGCTGGAAGTGCCTAAAGGCACGACACCCACCCGCACCTTCTATCGACTCGAAGCCGATGGCGTCATCAAGGACGCTTTCTGGTTGCGCGTGTATTGGCGTTTCAATCTGGCCGGACAACCCTTGCACAAGGGCGAATACCGCATGCAGCCCGGCATGACCGTCGAAGGGCTGATCGACCTGTGGAAGCGTGGGGACATCGTTCAATACAGCCTGACTCTGGTCGAAGGCTGGAATTTTCATCAGGTCCGGGCGGCATTGGCCAAGGATGAAAAACTCGAGCAGACCCTCAACGGCTTGAGCGATAGCGAAGTGATGACCAAGCTGGGCCATACCGGGATCTTTCCCGAGGGCCGGTTCTTCCCCGACACTTACCGCTTCGTGCGGGGCATGACCGACGTCGATCTGCTGAAAAAAGCCTACGATCGCCTCGACGAAGTCCTGGCCAGGGAATGGGAGCAGCGCGCTGCTGATTTGCCGTACACCGAACCCTATCAGGCGCTGATCATGGCCTCGCTGGTTGAAAAGGAAACCGGTGTGCCCCAGGAGCGCGGGCAGATTGCAGGCGTGTTCGTGCGACGCATGGCGATGGGCATGCTGCTGCAGACCGATCCGACGGTGATCTACGGCCTGGGTGATCGCTACAGCGGCAAGTTGACCCGCGCCCACCTCAAGGAGGCCACGCCGTACAACACCTATATGATTTCGGGCCTGCCACCCACCCCGATTGCCATGGTCGGCCGCGAAGCGATCCATGCCGCGTTGAACCCGGTGGCAGGCAACAGCCTCTACTTTGTGGCTCGCGGTGACGGCAGCCACGTGTTCTCCGATGATCTGGACGCCCACAATAATGCGGTGCGCGAGTTCCAGCTCAAGCGTCGTGCCGATTATCGGTCCAGTCCGGCACCGGTCACCGCGCCAGAAACTCCGAGTGCCGACACACCGGGTGCAGAAGCGCCGATTCCGGCCGCTTCGCCCAATCCCGATCCCGAAGCTTTGCCAGAAGTAGCGCCACAAGACGCGCCGCAAGAACCCGCTCCGGCGCCCGAACCCGTGCCCGAGCCGGACACACCGGCTCCGCAAAGCCCGCAATGACTCTGATTAAGGACTGCCCGTGACTGGCTTGTTTATTACCCTGGAAGGCCCGGAAGGCGCCGGCAAGAGCACCAACCGCGAATACCTGGCCGAGCGCCTGCGCGCCGCCGGTATCGAGGTGGTGTTGACCCGCGAGCCGGGTGGTACGCCCTTGGCCGAGCGGATCCGCGAGGTGCTGTTGGCGCCGGTTGATGAAGTCATGAACCCTGACACCGAGCTGCTGCTGGTGTTCGCCGCGCGCGCCCAGCATCTGGCCGAGGTGATTCGCCCGGCGCTGGCCCGCGGCGCGGTAGTCTTGTGTGATCGCTTTACCGATTCGACCTACGCCTATCAGGGCGGTGGTCGTGGTCTGTCGCTGGAGCGTATCGCGGCCCTCGAAACCTTTGTGCAGGGCGATTTGCGCCCGGATCTGACGCTGATCTTCGATCTGCCGGTGGAAGTGGGTCTGGCCCGCGCCAGCGCTCGCGGTCGCCTGGATCGTTTTGAACTCGAAGGCCGAACCTTTTTTGATGCCGTGCGCAGTGCGTTCCTCAAGCGCGCTGAAGCTGACCCGGCGCGTTATGTGCGGGTCGATGCCGCTCAGCCGCTGGCACAGGTTCAGCAGTCGCTGGACGCCTTGCTGCCACGCCTGCTGGAGTTGGCCCGTGGCTGAAGCCTATCCGTGGCAGGACAGCCTCTGGCAGCAGTTGGCCGGTCGCAAGCAACATGCGCACGCCTATCTGCTGCATGGCCCGGCCGGGATCGGCAAGCGGGCGCTGGCGGAACGGTTGATGGCCAGTTTGCTGTGCCAGCGTCCGACCGAGCAGGATGCCTGCGGTGAATGCAAGTCCTGCCTGCTGCTCAAGGCCGGCAGCCACCCCGACAACTACATCCTGGAACCCGAAGAGGCCGACAAGGCGATCAAGGTCGATCAGGTGCGCGATCTGGTCAGTTTCGTGGTCCAGACCGCCCAAATGGGCGGGCGCAAGGTGGTGTTGATCGAGCCGGTCGAGTCGATGAACATCAACGCCGCGAACGCCTTGCTCAAAAGTCTTGAGGAACCGTCCGGCGACACCGTTTTGCTGTTGGTCAGCCACCAGACCAGTCGTCTGCTGCCGACCATCAAGAGCCGCTGCGTACAGCAGGCTTGTCCGCTGCCGAGCGAAGCGATGAGTCTTGCCTGGCTGGCCAAGGCCCTGCCGGACAGCTCGGAAGAAGAGCGTATCGAACTGCTGACCCTGGCGGCCGGCTCCCCGCTGGCGGCGGTCAAGTTGCAGGCCCAAGGCGTGCGCGAACAGCGAGCTCTGGTGGTCGAAGGCGTGAAGAAGCTGCTCAAGCAGCAGCAATCGCCGACGCAATTGGCCGAAGAATGGAAAACCGTCCCGCAGTTGCTGTTGTTCGACTGGTTCTGCGACTGGTCGAGTCTGATCCTGCGCTATCAATTGACCCAGGATGAGCAGGGGCTGGGGTTGGCGGACATGCGCAAGGTCATTCAATATCTGGCGCAGAAAACCGCTCAGGATAAAGTCTTGAATATCCAGGACTGGATTCTCGCCCAGCGTCAGAAGGTCATGAGCAAAGCTAACCTCAATCCGGCCTTGTTGCTGGAGGCACTGCTGGTGCAATGGGCATCCTTGCCTACCCAGAAGTGATCGTCTGTGCCTAGACTCTGATCATCAGCAATGGAGGTCAGCATGAATGAAGCCGTCAATCCGGGGCCGCGCAACGGCATTTTGTCCCTGACCATCAAGGACAAGTCCGTGCTTTACGCGGCCTACATGCCGTTCATCAAGAATGGTGGCCTGTTTATCCCGACCAACAAGAGCTACAAGTTGGGCGACGAGGTGTTCATGCTGCTGAACCTGATGGATGAGATCGATAAGATCCCGGTAGCCGGCAAGGTTGCCTGGATTACGCCCAACGGTGCGCAGGGCAATCGGGCTGCCGGGGTCGGCGTACAATTCAACGACGGCGACAACACCGCGCGCAGTCGAATCGAAACCCATCTGGCCGGAGCCCTGAAGTCCGACCGTCCCACTCATACGATGTAAGTTGCAGCCCTTTTATGCTCGTAGATTCCCATTGTCACCTCGATCGTCTTGACCTCGCCGCCCACGACGGCTCCCTGGATGCCGCGCTTGATGCGGCCCGGCAGCGCGGGGTAGGGCACTTTTTATGTATCGGCGTCAGCGTTGAAAATGCCGCGGATGTCAAAGCCCTGGCCGAACGTTATGGCGACGTCGACTGTTCAGTGGGCGTGCATCCTCTGGATGTACAGCCGGGTGCCGCTCCGGCGCTGGATTGGTTGTTGCGTGAGCTCAATCACCCCCGTGTCGTGGCCATCGGTGAAACCGGCCTGGATTATCACTACGAGCCGGAAGCGGCAGAGTTGCAGCAGGCATCGTTCCGCTTGCACCTGCAGGCCGCTCAGCAAACAGGCAAACCGGTGATCATCCACACCCGTGGCGCCCGTGCCGATACGTTGAGTTTGCTGCGCGAGGCTGCGTTGCCTCAGGCGGGCGTGTTGCATTGCTTCACGGAAGACTGGGACATGGCCAAGGCTGCGCTGGACATGGGCTATTACATTTCCCTGTCTGGCATTGTCACTTTTCGCAATGCCGATGCGCTGCGTGACGTCGCCAGCAAAGTGCCGGCTGATCGATTGCTGGTAGAAACCGACTCGCCGTACCTGGCGCCGATCCCTTATCGCGGCAAACCCAACCTGCCGCAGTACGTGCGCGAGGTGGCGGAGTTTCTGGCAATGTTGCGGGGTGAGGCTTACGAGCGATTTGCCGAACAGACCACTGAAAACTTCAAGCGTCTGTTTCCGCTGGCGCATGTGAAGGGCTGAATCGCAGGCAAAAAAAACCCGGGTTCTGGGGGGTGAATCCGGGTTAAGACCATTAGGAGTAAAACAAAGGCACGCGGTCCGTTGGTACCTATATCGACGCGACACTTGGGGGAGATGCCCCGCCGACAGTTCAAGTATTGATCAGTATTGCGCCGAGTCCAGTTTACCGGTCCCGGTTTTTAAACAATTTTGGAATACGGGCGCTTCGGAAGTGTTCTCATCAACAGGCGACCCTGTGTGAAATCATCAAGAAACACAGATATGGTCGGATGATCCGTGCATTTTGGCGCAAGTTAGGCATAATACGCGGCTTCGAATTTTGACCCCTACAGACCTTTTCTTATGCATAAAGAACCTCGTAAGGTCCGTGAGTTTCGTCGCCGCGAGCAAGAAATTCTCGATACCGCGCTCAAGCTATTCCTCGACCAAGGTGAAGACAGTGTCACCGTCGAGATGATTGCTGATGCCGTCGGTATCGGCAAAGGCACGATCTACAAGCATTTCAAATCCAAGGCGGAGATCTATCTGCGCCTGATGCTCGACTACGAGCGTGATCTGAACGAGCTGTTGCATTCGGCTGATGTCGACAAGGACAAGGAAGCCCTGTCCCGGGCCTACTTCGAATTCCGCATGCGCGATCCGCAACGCTATCGCTTGTTCGATCGGCTGGAAGAGAAGGTGGTCAAGGGCAACCAGGTGCCGGAGATGGTCGAGGAACTGCACAAGATCCGCGCCTCGAACTTCGAACGCCTGACCTTGCTGATCAAGGGCCGGATCAGCGAAGGCAAGCTTGAAGACGTGCCGCCTTACTTCCATTACTGCGCGTCCTGGGCGCTGGTGCACGGTGCCGTGGCGCTGTATCACTCGCCGTTCTGGAGCAATGTGCTGGAAGATCAGGAAGGTTTCTTCCAGTTCCTGATGGATATCGGCGTGCGCATGGGCAACAAGCGCAAGCGCGATACCGACACTCCGAGTAGCTGAACCATTCAGTTGCCTTATTGCGCCATGATTTCTCTATATCGCGCAGTACCTCAGGAATATACTCAGGCATGGGACTTGCTAAAACTTGATTTGTGAGTCAAGTTTTACGCGTTCAAATTCCTTTCGCCGGAGTGCTCCATGATCGTTGACCGTCAAGGCAGGCGTTTCCGCAATCTGCGGATCAGCCTGACCTCAGCCTGCAATTACGCGTGTACCTACTGCGTGCCCAACGGCAAGCGGCTGGTGGCTGCGCAGGACGAATTGTCGGCCGACGCCATGGCGCGCGGCGTGGCATATCTGATCGAAGCGGCGGGCATCGAGCGCTTGCGCATCACCGGTGGCGAGCCGCTGGTCAGCCCCAAGCTCGAAGCCTTCATGACGGCCGTCGGCAAGATGGGCCTGGAAGACATCAGCCTGACTACCAATGGTCAGCTGCTGGCGAAAAAGCTGCCGTTGCTGGTAGACGCCGGCATCCGTCGCATCAACGTTTCCCTCGATACCCTGGATGCCAGCGCGTTCCGCAGCATTGCCCGTGGCGGCGACCTGGCGACCGTGCTCGACGGGATGGATCAGGCCAAGGCCGCCGGCCTTAAAATCAAGGTCAACATGGTGCCCCTGCGCGGCCAGAACCTTGATCAAGTGATGCCGCTGCTCGATTACTGCCTGGAGCGTGGCTATGAATTGCGCTTCATCGAGCTGATGCGCATGGGTCATCTGGCCAGCGACAACAACGCTTTCCTGCAACAGTTCGTCAGCCTTCAGCAGTTGCTGAGCCTGATTGGCGAGCGTTACGAGTATTTGCAGGCCGATGCACCCGTAGACGCCACAGCCGTGCGTTATCAAATACCGGGGCTGGGGCACTTCGGTGTGATCGCCAATGAAAGCGTTCCCTTCTGCCGGACTTGTTCGCGCCTGCGCCTGTCGTCCACCGGCTGGCTGCATGGCTGTTTATCGTCGAGCAATCGCCACTATGTCGGCGATCTGCTCGACAAGCCGCGCCATCAGGCATTGCCGGCGTTGCAGCGACTCCTGGTGAAAGCCTTGGGGGACAAGCAGGAAGTGGCGTTCTCGGGGGGGGCGACCATCATGAAGATTATTGGCGGCTGATCGGGCCTCATTGTCCGAACGCCGCTCCGAGCCTGCTCGCGATTGCTATCTATAAGGCCACAACATCCTTGAGCTGGCGCGGAAGCTGCATCCAATGGCCATTCGCCGGTTTTCCGTCACCGGCCTCTGGAGGGTAGGATGCGTAGCCTGGTTTTGCTGCTGGCCGTTTTGGCGCTTGGTGGCTGCATGAATGTTAGCGATATGGCTGAAGGAACTCGCTACCACATGAGCGATGCAGGGCTGCTGGATCACAGCGACAGTCGTCGGGTGAATAACCTGCGCATTCAGCCGGACTCATTCATTTACATCGCCCAAGGTGCCTTCGCGCCGCCGGGCAGTGCTTATCCGCGACCTAACGTGGTCGCTGAAGAAGCCTTCAACGGTTTTATCGAATATTTCCCGATGGTCCGCCGCGCGCGCGCGCCCGAAGGTCTCGACCAGGCCATGGGTGAAGCCCGCGCCGCCGGTGCCCATTACCTGCTTTACACACGGTTCGCCAAGGCGGATGACCGAATCGGTAACTCGGACGAATGGCTCGATCAGGAATACGTGGATCGCCTGGGCATCGACAGCGGCGTGATTCAGATCATGTTGATCGAGACCAGCACCCAGTATTTGATTGATACTGCACGTATCAAGAGTCGTGGCGGTTTACTGACGTTCCACGATAACAAGCCACAAGACCTGATCGGCCCGCCGCTTGAGCAATACGCGCGCAGCCTGATTGGTCTCAGCGACCAGTAATTCCAAGGAGAACGCCATGAGTGGCCCGCAAAAAGCCAACGACTTGTTGGGGCAAATCCCCAAAACCAAAGGCTTACCGCCGGTCCACCTGTGGAACCCTGATTTCTGTGGCGACATCGATATGCGCATCGCCCGCGACGGCACCTGGTATTACCTGGGGACGCCGATCGGGCGCAAGCCGATGGTCAAATTGTTTTCCACCATCATTCGCCGCGATGGCGATGACTATTTTCTGATCACTCCGGTCGAGAAAGTGGGCATCAAGGTCGATGATGCGCCGTTTGTGGCGATTACCGTGGACGTGGAAGGCGAGGGCGAAGCCCAGCTTCTGCGCTTCACCACCAACGTCGACGAGACCACTGACGCCGGCACCGAACACTCGATTCGCGTGGTGATCGACCCGGTCACGCAAGAGCCAGCACCCTACGTGCATGTACGCACCAACCTCGAAGCCCTGATCCATCGCAATGTGTTTTACCAACTGGTGGAGTTGGCAGTGACCCGTGAGATCGACGGGCAACGTTGGCTGGGTGTGTGGAGCGGCGGTGAATTCTTCCCCATCGGCCTTGAGCCTTAACGCATAGCACTGTGGGGCGGGCTTGCTCGCGATGAGGCCATAACATCAACCTAGATGTTACCTGTTACGCCGCCATCGCGATCAGGCTCGCTCCCACATTGGATGTGTGAGTCATCCAAAAAATCAAATTGACACCCAATCATATGATGATTAGCGTGGACACCCATCGCGAACGGCTTTGTGCCGCTCCTGCATCGAGGTGTCCATGTCCAGCAGTTTTCATGCGTCGACCGTCGATTGGCTGGGTTGCTGGATAGCCGCCGGCCAGGTCAAGCCCGGTGAAACCATCAAGGTCGAAGCCGACCTGGGTGAGCAGTTGGGTGTCAGTCGCACGGTCATCCGCGAAGCCATCAAAACCCTGGTCGCCAAAGGCATGCTCGAAGTCGGGCCAAAGGTCGGTACACGGGTATTGCCGGTGCGACGCTGGAACCTCTTCGACCCACAAGTAGTGGGTTGGCTTTCGCGCAGCGGCTTGCCGGAAAATTTCGTCGACGATTTGCTCGATCTGCGCCGCACCATCGAACCGATGGCCGTGCGCTGGGCCTGCGAACGCGCGACGGTCGAACAGGTCCAGGCGATCCAGCAGGCCTATAACGCGTTGGAACGGGCGGTGGACAGCGGCGTCGATTACAACCGCGCCGACCAGGTCTTCCACGAGTGCATACTCGCCGCCAGCCACAACCAGTTCATCGAACAAATGGTCCCGGCCCTTGGCGCGTTGTTGGCGGTGTCGTTCGAAGTGTCCGCCGCCGACCCGGACGAATTGCGCCGCACGCTGCCGATTCACAAAGACATGGCCGACGCCATCGCCGCACGGGATGCCGCGCGGGGTGTCTGGGCCTGCATGACCCTGATCGATAACGCGGACCTGGCGATCAAACGCTTTTATCCAAAAGTCATGGCCGACAAAAAAGCCGGCTGAGAGGCTTGCGCCACATACAAAAACAACAGGAGGTTTCATGACGTGGAATGCGGTTACCGGACACCGTGCGCAACTCGGTGAAGGTCCGTTCTGGGATGTGCCGACCCAGGCGCTGTATTGGGTGGACATCGCCGGCAAGCAAGCCCTGCGGCTGATCGGCGCCAACGTGCAAATCTGGAAAATGCCGGAACACGTGTCCGCGTTTATCCCCTGTGAAAGCGGCGATGCGCTCGTGACGTTGAGCAGCGGCGTCTATCGGCTGGACCTTGATTCGCCGGGGCTTGAGCCGCGCCTGACCTTGCTCTGCGTCGCCGACCCGCAACCCGGCAACCGCGCCAACGAAGCCCGCTGCGATGCACAGGGTCGGCTCTGGCTTGGCACCATGCAGAACAACATCGGTGAAAATGGCGAAGACCTGCCCATTGTGCGTCGCTCCGGCGGCCTGTTTCGCATCGACCGCGACGCCCGGGTCACGCCGCTGCTTCGCGGGCTGGGCATTCCCAACACGTTGCTGTGGAGCGAGGACGAGACCACGCTGTTTTTCGCCGACAGCATGGACAAAACCTTGTACCGCCATTTCGTCCACACCGATGGCAACCTGGACACCGCGTATGTCTGGTTCGGTCCCCACGATCGGGGCGGCCCCGATGGCTCGGCGATGGATGCCGAGGGTTTCATCTGGAACGCCCGCTGGGACGGTAGCTGCCTGATCAGGCTAACCCCGGATGGCTATGTCGATCGCGTGATCGAATTGCCGGTCAGCCGCCCCACCAGTTGCGTGTTCGGCGGCGAAGACTTGAAAACCCTTTACGTCACCAGCGCCGCGAGTCCGCTCAACCACCCGCTGGACGGCGCGCTGCTGTCGATTCGCGTCGATGTGCCCGGAAAAACCTGCACCCGCTTTGCTGGATAAAATCCCAAAATATGGGATGTAAAATTATATATTGAGATTATTTGGTGGTCGGGTTTATAGTCGGCCATCAGTTACACGCACTCACACTTAAAAAAACAAAACAGGTGAAGTGATGCAGCGATTTTCCAAAAAGACTTTTGACCGGACATCGACAGATGCCCGGCTTTTGTCGTCCCTGAAAAAAGGGGGCTTGATCCATGGCTGAGCCTCTTTCCTTGCCCGCCGTGCCCGAACCAGCCAAAGGCGAGCGCCTGAAAAACAAGGTCGTGCTGCTGACCGGCGCTGCGCAGGGCATCGGCGAGGCCATCGTGGCCACGTTCGCGTCGCAGCAGGCCAAACTGATCATCAGTGATATTCAGGCCGAAAAAGTCGAGAAAGTCGCGGCGCACTGGCGGGACAAAGGCTTCGATGTCCAGGCCATCAAGGCCGACGTCTCCCGGCAGCAAGATCTGCACGCGATGGCCAGGTTGGCCGTCGAGCGTCACGGCCGGATCGACGTATTGGTCAACTGCGCTGGGGTCAACGTATTCCGCGATCCACTGGAAATGACCGAAGAAGACTGGCATCGCTGCTTCGCCATCGACCTCGACGGCGCGTGGTATGGCTGCAAAGCCGTGCTGCCGCAAATGATCGAGCAGGGCATCGGCAGCATCATCAACATCGCTTCGACCCATTCCACCCACATCATCCCGGGCTGCTTTCCGTACCCGGTGGCCAAGCACGGCTTGCTCGGGCTGACCCGCGCGCTGGGCATCGAATACGCGCCAAAGGGCATTCGCGTGAATGCGATTGCGCCGGGCTATATCGAAACCCAATTGAACGTCGATTACTGGAACGGTTTTGCCGACCCCCAGGCCGAACGTCAGAGGGCATTCGACCTGCATCCGCCGCGTCGTATCGGGCAACCGATGGAAGTGGCCATGACGGCCGTCTTCCTGGCCAGCGATGAAGCACCGTTCATCAATGCTTCATGCATCACCATCGATGGTGGACGCTCGGTCATGTATCACGACTGAGCAAAACGGCTTTCAGACGCGGAGTTCCGTCTGAAATCCAATCATCATACGATATGACTATTTGCAGTTCCGGCTTTCAAAATAACGCTCAAAAAAAATAACAAGGAGTCAGCTATGAATCGTCGTCGTGGGATCCGTTCCCTGTGCTGTGCCGCTTTGGCGGTCACTGCGGTCAGCTTGAGCAGCACGCTGCTGGCGGCCGAGGAAGTGAAAATCGGCTTCCTGGTCAAGCAGGCGGAAGAGCCCTGGTTCCAGACCGAATGGGCATTCGCCGAAAAGGCCGGGAAAGACAAGGGCTTCACTGTCATCAAGATCGCCGTGCCTGACGGCGAGAAAACCCTCTCGGCCATCGACAGCCTCGCAGCCAATGGTGCCAAGGGCTTCGTGATCTGCCCGCCGGACGTCTCCCTTGGCCCGGCCATCATGGCCAAGGCCAAGCTCAATGGTATGAAAGTCATCGCTGTCGATGACCGTTTCGTCGATGCCAATGGCAAGTTCATGGAAGACGTTCCGTACCTCGGCATGGCCGCATTCGAAGTCGGCCAGAAGCAGGGCGCGGCAATGGCCACCGAAGCGAAAAAACGCGGCTGAGACTGGAAAGAAACCTATGCGGTGATCAACACCTTCAATGAGTTGGACACCGGCAAAAAGCGCACCGACGGTTCGGTCAAAGCCCTGGAAGACGCCGGGATGCCGAAAGACCACATCCTGTTCTCGGCGCTGAAAACCCTCGACGTACCGGGCAGCATGGACGCCACCAACTCGGCCCTGGTGAAACTGCCGGGCGCGGCGAAAAACCTGATCATCGGCGGCATGAACGACAACACCGTACTGGGCGGCGTGCGCGCCACCGAAAGCGCCGGTTTCGCTGCTGCCAACGTGATCGGCATCGGCATCAACGGCACCGATGCTATCGGCGAGCTGAAGAAAGCCAACAGCGGTTTCTTCGGTTCGATGCTGCCAAGCCCGCACATCGAGGGCTACAACACCGCGAGCATGATGTTCGAGTGGGTCACCACCGGCAAAGAACCACCGAAGTACACCGCGATGGACGACGTGACGCTGATCACTCGCGAGAACTTCAAGCAGGAACTGGAAAAGATCGGCCTGTGGAACTGAGGGCTGGTTGATTTCATCGGCGGCCCTGGCGACGGGGCCGCCTGATCTGTGTGATGAGGTGGTTTTATGCACGCGCAAGTACAGACACATGAGCACAGCGTCGGCGGCAGCCTGCGCTTCAACGGGATCGGCAAGACGTTTCCCGGGGTGAAGGCGCTGGATGGCATCAGTTTCGTCGCTCATCCGGGGCAGGTTCATGCCTTGATGGGCGAGAACGGCGCCGGCAAATCGACCCTGCTGAAAATCCTCGGCGGTGCTTACACGCCGAGCAGCGGCGACCTGCAGATCGGCGAGCAGACGATGGTCTTCAAGTCCACCGCCGACAGCATCGCCAGCCGGGTGGCGGTGATCCACCAAGAGCTGCATCTGGTCCCGGAAATGACCGTGGCGGAGAACCTGTTCCTCGGTCATCTGCCGGCCAGTTTCGGCCTGATCAATCGAGGCGCACTGCGCCAGCAAGCGTTGGCCTGCCTCAAAGGCCTGGCCGATGAAATCGACCCGCAAGAGAAAGTCGGGCGCCTGTCCCTCGGTCAGCGACAGCTGGTGGAGATTGCGAAGGCGTTGTCCCGTGGCGCGCATGTGATTGCCTTCGACGAACCCACCAGCAGCCTGTCGGCGCGGGAAATCGATCGCTTGATGGCGATCATCGGGCGTCTGCGCGACGAAGGCAAAGTGGTGCTTTACGTGTCCCATCGCATGGAAGAAGTATTCCGCATCTGCAACGCGGTGACGGTGTTCAAGGACGGCCGCTACGTGCGCACGTTTGAGGACATGAGCGAACTGACCCACGACCAGTTGGTGACGTGCATGGTCGGGCGCGACATTCAGGATATCTACGATTACCGCAGCCGCCAGCGGGGCGCCGTGGCGCTCAAGGTTGACGGTTTACTCGGGCCGGGACTGCGTGAACCCGTGAGTTTCGAGGTGCACAAGGGCGAGATTCTCGGGCTGTTCGGCCTGGTGGGCGCGGGGCGTACCGAGCTGTTCCGGATACTCAGCGGGCTGACGCGCAACACCGCCGGACGCCTGGAGCTTCGTGGTCATGAGGTGAAACTGCGTTCCCCCCGCGATGCCATCGCGGCCGGGATTCTGCTGTGTCCCGAAGATCGCAAGAAGGAGGGCATCCTGCCGCTCGCCAGCGTCGCCGAGAACATCAACATCAGCGCGCGCGGCGCCCATTCCACGTTCGGTTGCCTGTTGCGCGGCTTGTGGGAAAAGGGCAACGCCGACAAGCAGATCAAGGCGCTGAAAGTGAAGACGCCGAGCGCCGAGCAGAAAATCATGCACCTGTCCGGCGGCAATCAGCAGAAGGCCATTCTCGGCCGTTGGCTGTCGATGCCGATGAAAGTCCTGTTGCTCGATGAACCGACGCGCGGCATCGATATCGGCGCGAAAGCCGAGATCTACCAGATCATCCATAACCTGGCTGCCAGCGGCATCGCGGTGATCGTGGTGTCCAGCGACCTGATGGAAGTGATGGGTATTTCCGACCGCATCCTGGTGCTCTGCGAAGGCGCGATGCGCGGCGAGTTGTCTCGCGCAGAGGCCAATGAATCCAACCTGCTGCAACTGGCTTTGCCGCGCCAACGTGCTGACGGCGTGGCGAACTGAGAGGTGACTATGACCATCCAAAACAACGCTCTGCCCACTGCACGCAAACCTCTGGACCTGCGGCGCTTTCTCGACGACTGGGTGATGCTGCTGGCGGCGGTCGGGATCTTCGTGCTGTGCACGCTGCTGATCGACAACTTCCTGTCGCCGCTGAACATGCGCGGCCTGGGCCTGGCGATTTCGACAACGGGCATCGCGGCCTGCACCATGCTGTATTGCCTGGCGTCCGGGCATTTCGATTTGTCGGTTGGCTCGGTGATTGCCTGTGCCGGCGTGGTCGCGGCGGTGGTGATGCGCGACACCGATAGCGTGTTTCTCGGCGTGAGTGCGGCGCTGGTGATGGGGCTGATTGTCGGGCTGATCAACGGCATCGTCATCGCCAAGCTGCGGGTCAACGCGTTGATCACCACCCTGGCGACCATGCAGATCGTTCGTGGCCTGGCTTACATTTTTGCCAATGGCAAAGCGGTCGGCGTGTCGCAGGAGTCGTTCTTCGTCTTTGGTAACGGCCAGTTGTTTGGCGTGCCGGTGCCGATCCTGATCACCATCGTGTGCTTCCTGTTTTTCGGCTGGCTGTTGAATTACACCACCTACGGGCGCAATACCATGGCCATCGGCGGCAACCAGGAAGCGGCGTTGCTGGCCGGGGTGAACGTTGACCGGACCAAGATCATCATCTTTGCCGTGCACGGTGTGATTGGCGCGTTGGCCGGGGTGATTCTGGCGTCGCGCATGACCTCCGGGCAGCCGATGATTGGCCAAGGGTTTGAGTTGACGGTGATCTCGGCGTGCGTGCTGGGCGGGGTGTCGTTGAGCGGCGGGATCGGCATGATCCGGCATGTGATTGCCGGGGTGTTGATTCTGGCGATCATTGAGAATGCGATGAACCTGAAGAACATCGACACGTTCTATCAATACGTGATTCGCGGTTCGATCTTGCTGTTGGCCGTCGTGATTGATCGTCTCAAACAACGTTAACTTCGCTTTGTGGTGAGGGAGCTTGCTCCCGCTGGGCTGCGCAGCGGCCCCAAAATCACTGTTTTGATTCAGGATTTTGCGAGTGCTGCGCACTCGAGCGCTAGCAAGCTCCCTCGCCACAGTGATTACTCCTTCCGTCACCTCCCTTAAATAGTCCTTGCCCGCACCATCGCGTTTCGGTTATCACTTTGTACATGATTAGACAGGTACGATTTGACAAGAAACAACGGGTGGTCGACGAACTCATCCGGCGGATTGAAAGCGGCCTCATGGAGGACGGCTTTCTGTTGCCGGGCGAGCATCAATTGGCTCAAGAATTCAAAGTCAGCCGCGGCACGCTGCGTGAGGCCCTTGCCGAGTTGAAACGACGCAACTACATCGCGACCCAAAGCGGCGTCGGCTCCATCGTCACCTTCGACGGTGTGGTGCTCGATCAACGCAGTGGCTGGGCGCAAGCGCTCGCCGACAGCGGGGCGCTGATCAATACCGAAGTACTGCGGCTGGAGGCCGTCACGCGGCCTGATTTGCTGCCGCGCTTCGGCACCGACCAATTCATCACCCTCGACCGACGCCGTCGCTCCACCGATGGCAAGCTGGTGTCCCTCGAACGCTCATTGATGCCCGCCACCGGAGGCCTGGAAAGCCTGCCACGGGTCGGCCTGATCGACAATTCCCTGACCATCACCCTGGCCGCCTACGGCTACATCGGTGAACGCGGCGATCAATGGATCGGCGCTGAGCCCTTGAACGCCGAAGACGCCGCGTTGCTCGGTCGTCCGGTCGGCACCGTCTTCCTCAAAGCCTTGCGCACCACCTACGACCGGCAAAACCGTTTCATGGAACAGGTCGAAAGCCTGCTCGACCCGGTGCATTTTCGTCTGCACCTGCAGTTTGGAGAGTCGAAATGACCGCGCTCGACCGTGCGCTCGGTGCGTTCTACGGACTGGCCCTGGGCGATGCGCTGGGCATGCCGACGCAATCCCTGAGCCGCGCCGAGATCACGGCGCGCTTCGGTGCGATCACTGATCTACAAGACGCCGGTCCTGATCAGCCGATTGCCGCCAACATGCCCAAGGGCTCGATCACCGACGACACCGAACAGGCGATTCTGCTCGGTCAATTGTTGGTGGCCGGTGAGGGCCGGATCGAACCGGCCGTGCTCGCTCAGCGGCTGATCGAATGGGAGGCCGGGATGCAGGCCAAGGGTTCGCAAGACTTACTCGGCCCTTCGACCAAGCGCGCAATCGAAATGATCCTGGCCGGCCACTCGCCGGAAGAAGCGGGGCGCTACGGCACCACCAACGGCGCGGCGATGCGCATCACGCCGGTCGGTATCGCCACGGATGTCGCCCAGCCTGAACGTTTTATAAGCGCCGTCGTGCAGGCCTGCCAGGTCACCCACAACACCACGCTGGGAATTTCCAGTGCGGCGGCGGTGGCGGCAGTGGTTTCGGCCGGCATCAACGGCATGGACCTGGGCGAGGCGTTGAACCTCGGTCAGCAGATCGCCCAACAAGCCGAAAGTCATGGCCACTGGGTGGCGGGCGGACGGATTGCCTCGCGCATCAGCTGGGCGCGGACCATCAGCGTCGACAGTGACAAAGCGTTGCTGGCGGATTTGCTGTACGACGTGATCGGCACGTCGGTGGCTTCGCAGGAATCGGTCGTGGTCTCGTTTGCCCTGGCGCAACAAGTGGCCGTAGGTGAAATGAACGCCTTCGAAGCGCTGTGCATGGCCGCGAGCCTGGGCGGTGACACCGATACCATCGCTGCGATACTGGGCGCGATGCTCGGGGCTTGCCTGGGGCTTGGGAGTTGGCCGGTGGCGATGATCGAACAGGTCAAAGCCGTTAATGATCTGGAGCTGGAACCTTTGGTAAAAGGGCTTCTGGCCTTGCGCTGACTGAACTGGCCTCTTCGCGAGCAGGCTCGCTCCCACAGGTACCGTGCGGCTGCATTATCCCTGTAGGAGCGAGCCTGCTC
>NZ_JASCOM010000369.1:0-4338 GCF_029959925.1 Pseudomonas sp. PS02303 | reverse complement strand
CCCGCGAAGAGGTTAACGCGGTCTTCCTAAAAGACCGCGTCAATTTCTTCGCGGGCAAGCCTCGCTCCGATAAGTGGGGTGTTGCTTCAGGCTTCCAGGTCGAGGATGTCGCGGGCCACGGCTTCGGCGATCCGAATCCCGTCGACACCCGCCGACAGAATCCCGCCCGCATAACCCGCGCCTTCACCCGCCGGGAACAGACCTTTCACGTTCAGGCTCTGCATCGACTCGTTGCGGGTAATGCGCAGCGGCGACGAGGTGCGCGTCTCGATCCCGGTCAACACCGCGTCATGCAGCGAGTAACCGCGAATCTGCTTTTCGAACGCCGGCAGAGCTTCACGAATGGCTTCAATGGCAAACGCAGGCAGAGCCAGCGCCAGATCACCCAAGGCAACACCCGGTTTATAGGACGGTTCTACGCTGCCCAACTCGGTGGACGGCTTGCCGGCGATGAAGTCACCGACCAACTGCGCCGGGGCTTCGTAGTTGCTGCCGCCCAACACGTAAGCGCGGGATTCCAAGCGTTCCTGCAACTCGATACCCGCCAGCGGGCCGCCCGGGTAATCGACTTCCGGGGTGATCCCGACGACGATCCCGGAGTTGGCGTTACGCTCGTTACGCGAGTATTGGCTCATGCCGTTAGTGACCACGCGGCCCGGCTCGGATGTCGCCGCTACCACGGTGCCGCCCGGACACATGCAGAAGCTGTACACCGAGCGACCGTTCTTGGCGTGGTGCACCAGTTTGTAGTCGGCCGCCCCGAGTTTCGGGTGGCCGGCGTACTTGCCCAGGCGTGCGCGGTCGATCAGCGATTGCGGGTGCTCGATGCGGAAGCCCACCGAGAACGGCTTGGCTTCCATGAACACGCCACGGCTGTGAAGCATGCGGAAGGTGTCCCGGGCGCTGTGGCCCAAGGCAAGAATCACGTGTTTCGAATGAATCTGTTCGCCACCATTGAGCTCGACGCCGACCAGTTGGCCGTCCTCGATCAACACGTCGGTGACCCGCTGCTGGAAGCGCACTTCGCCGCCCAGCGCGCGAATCTGCTCGCGCATGTTCTCCACGACGCCGGTCAGTCGGAACGTACCGATGTGCGGTTTGCTGACGTAGAGGATTTCTTCCGGGGCGCCGGCCTTGACGAACTCGTGCAGGACTTTGCGACCGATGAATTTCGGGTCCTTGATCTGGCTATAGAGCTTGCCGTCGGAGAACGTCCCCGCGCCGCCCTCGCCAAACTGCACGTTGGATTCAGGGTTGAGTACGCTTTTGCGCCACAGGCCCCAGGTGTCTTTGGTGCGCTGACGCACTTCGGTGCCGCGTTCGAGGATGATCGGCTTGAAGCCCATTTGCGCCAGCAGCAGCCCGGCGAAAATCCCGCATGGACCAAAACCCACGACGACAGGGCGTTGCTCAAGATCCGCCGGCGCCTGGCCGACCACTTTGTAGCTGACATCCGGTGCCACGTTGACGTTACGGTCATCGGCGAACTTGTGCAGCAACGCGGCCTCATCCCTGGCGGTGAGGTCGATGGTGTAGATGAAGCACAGTTCAGAGGACTTTTTGCGCGCATCGTAGCTGCGCTTGAACAAGGTGAAATCGAGCAGGTCATCGCTGGCGATGCCCAGGCGCTGCACGATGGCAGGGCGCAGGTCTTCATCGGGATGGTCGATCGGCAACTTGAGTTCGGTGATTCGTAACATGACGGGATCCGGTTCGCGGGGCGCACAACTGCGCCAAGGCGTTTGAAGGCGGCGATTATAAGCCCCAAACGCCGGTCCCGTGAGGCAAAAACGATCAGTCGTTACGCGAGCCGCCGAAATACCCGCAACCGCGTTGCACCTGACCATCGATGCGCAGCTCGGCGCTCATGTGCTGGACGCTGCCGGTGGTGCTGTCGACGCAACGTTGCGGCGCGACCCACAGTTCGATGTGCTGGTTATTGGCTTCGGTGCTGAGATTGAAACGGCCATCGCCCAGCTGTTCTTCAACATAGGGCACGGCCAGGGGCGGCTGGCCGGCACGGTCGATAACCATGCCTTTGCCGCTGACCTTGACGTTCCACTCTGGCGAGTGGCCGGCGGCGCGCAGGATCAGCAATTTGAAATTGGGATCGTCGCAGGCGGCGCCGGAGCGTTCGACGCGGTACAGCTGTTCAAGATCAAGGCGACTGTCGACGATTTGCCCACGCACGTCGGCGAACAGCTTGCCCTGGGCATCGGCGAGGGCCGCGGCCTCTTGCAAGACGCTGGTGCCACCGCTGTCATTGACCACATAACTGCGCTGTTCATTGCACGGCTGGAACAGCAACTTGCCGTCCGCTGCCGTCAACTGGCCCTGAAGGCGGGTCTGGCCCACGTGGGAGGCGCTTTCACGCGGGCCATCAAACAATTGGCAGGCGGCAAACAGCGGAAGCAGGGCGACAAGGACTAAGGAACGGGCAACACGCATCTTTGGCTCTCCAGACAAGTGCCGCCACGTTACGCAGCCTGACCGTTCATCACAACCCCAGCGATGTTCGATCTCCTGTAGGAGCGAAGCTTGCTCGCGAAGGGGCCAGTGCATCCAGCATCGTCATGAATGACAGAACGCTTTCGCGAGCAAGCTTCGCTCCTACAGTGAGGGTGGTGTGTCAGCCGACGTGAAAGGTCTGGCCGGTCTGTAGGCCCTCTACGCTTTTGGCGTAGGCCAATGCCACATCCGCTGCGGGAACCGGCTTGTAGCCCCGGAAGTACGGCGCGTAACTGCCCATGGCTTCGAGCAGAACGGTCGGGCTGATCGAGTTCACCCGCAAGCCGCGGGGCAGTTCGATGGCCGCCGCACGCACGAAGCTGTCCAGCGCGCCGTTGACCAATGCCGCCGAGGCGCCGCTGCGAATCGGGTCGTGGCTGAGCACGCCAGTGGTCAAGGTGAACGAGGCGCCGTCATTGGCGAATTCACGGCCGATTAGCAGCAGGTTGACCTGGCCCATCAGCTTGTCTTTCAAGCCCAGCGCAAAGCTTTCTTCGCTCATTTCATCCAGCGGTGCAAAGGTCACGTTGCCGGCAGCGCAGACCAGCGCATCGAATTTACCGGTTTGCTCGAACAGCTTGCGGATCGAGGCGCTGTCGCTGATATCCACATTGAAGTCGCCGCTGTTACGGCCGATGCGAATGATGTCGTGGCGCTGGGACAGTTCCTTGTCGACCGCTGAACCGATGGTGCCACCTGCGCCTATCAAAAGAATTTTCATCGTGCTGTTCCTCGAAGTGGTTGAACGAGGTTGCAGTCTAGAGTGGTTTTTTCCATTGATAAGCGCGCTAATAGGCAACCTTTGGTTTTCAAATGGAAACAATCCATGAGTGAGATGGATGATCTGGCGGCGTTCGCGGTGTTGATCGAGGCGGGCAGTTTCACCCTGGCGGCGCAGCAATTGGGCTGCAGCAAGGGGCAGTTGTCCAAGCGCATCAGCTTGCTGGAAACACGGTTCTCTGTGGTCCTGCTGCAACGCACCACCCGCCGTTTGAGTTTGACGGCGGCGGGCGCGGCGCTGTTGCCTCAAGCCCAGGCGCTGGTGGTTCAAGTCGAGAAGGCGCGTCAGGCGTTGGCGCGGTTGAAGGACGACATGGCCGGGCCGGTGCGCATGACGGTTCCGGTCTCGCTGGGGGAAACCTTCTTCGATGGCTTGTTGCTGGAATTTTCCCGCCAATATCCCGAGGTGCAGATCGAGTTGGACCTCAACAATAGCTTTCACGACTTGTCCCGAGACGGTTTTGACCTGGCCATCCGCTCCGAAGTGGCCAATGACCAACGCTTGGTCGCGCGTCCTCTGCTGGCCTGGCACGAAATGACCTGCGCCAGCCCGGCCTATCTCGAACAGTACGGTGAGCCGCAGACGCCCCAGGCGTTGGCCGACCATCGCTGCCTGCTCAACAGCCATTACAGCGGTCGCGAAGAATGGCTGTATCACCAGCAGCACGAGTTGCTGCGGGTGCGAGTGTCGGGTCCGTTTGCCAGCAATCACTACAGCCTGTTGAAAAAAGCAGCGCTGGCAGGGGCCGGCATTGCGCGGTTGCCTTCCTACCTGCTGCAAACGGAATTGGCTGACGGGCGATTGCGCTGGCTTCTGCGTGATTATCAGACGCGGAGCATGCCGATGTACCTGGTGCATCCGTATCAGGGCGGACTGCCCAAACGAACGCAGGTGTTGGCGGACTACTTGATTGATTGGTTTAAACGCAGCGGCGAGGCATTGGCGCGTCTCCAGCAATAGCCGCCCACATCCAACCCCCTGTAGGGGTGAGCCTGCTCGCGATAGCGGTGTGACATCCAGCATTGATGTTGACTGACACACCGCTATCG
>NZ_JASCOM010000368.1:0-4340 GCF_029959925.1 Pseudomonas sp. PS02303 | reverse complement strand
CCGCTGGACTGCGTAGCGGTCCCTCTTTTTTGGGGCCGCTGCGCGACCCAGCGGGAGCAAGCTCCCTCGCCACAGGTTACGCTTTGCCTGCCCATCTCCTATTCGCACACATCCCGACTTTTAAGATTGACCCGGCCACTTTATTTCGTTTGCCCCCACCCACTGCTCACGGCTTAGATAAAAAGAAGCATCCCTTCTTCAGAGTCGGTCATCCATGAGCAGCGAAACCATCAGCCAGTCGATCAACGTCGTTCATCCCGTCACGCTCAGCCACGGCAAAAACGCCGAGGTCTGGGACACCGATGGCAAACGCTACATCGACTTCGTCGGCGGCATCGGCGTACTGAACCTCGGCCATTGCCATCCGCGCATCGTCGAGGCCATTCGCGAACAAGCCACGCGGCTGACGCACTACGCGTTCAACGCCGCACCGCATATGCCCTACATCGAACTGATGGATCGCCTGTCGGCGTTCATTCCGGTGGACTACGCTGTCAGTGGCATGCTCACCAACAGCGGCGCAGAAGCGGCGGAAAACGCCCTGAAGATCGTCCGCGGCTCGACCGGTCGCACGGCCGTCATTGCCTTCGACGGTGCCTTCCATGGCCGCACGCTCGCCACCCTCAACCTCAACGGCAAAGTCGCACCGTACAAACAGAAAGTCGGCGCGCTGCCGGGGCCTGTGTATCACCTGCCCTTTCCAAGCAAGGACAACGGCGTGACCTGCGCCGAAGCGCTGAAGGCGATGGATCGACTGTTCAGCGTCGAAATCGACGTCAATGACGTGGCCTGTTTTATCGTCGAACCGGTTCAAGGTGAAGCGGGATTTCTGGCGATGGATGTCGAGTTCGCACAGGCGCTGCGCACGTTCTGCGATGAAAAAAATATTCTGCTGATCGCCGATGAAATCCAGTCCGGCTTCGGCCGCACCGGCGAGCGCTTTGCCTTTTCGCGCCTGGGCATCGAGCCGGACCTGATCCTGCTGGGCAAAAGCATCGCCGGCGGCGTGCCACTGGGCGCGGTAGTCGGGCGCAAGTCGCTGCTCGACACCTTGCCCAAAGGTGGACTGGGCGGCACCTATTCGGGCAACCCCATCGCCTGCGCCGCCGCATTGGCAACGCTGGATGAAATGACGGATGCCAACCTGCAAGCCTGGGGGTCGCAACAGGAAGAAGCGATTGTCAGCCGTTACGAGTCCTGGCGCGCAAGCAAACTTTCACCGTATCTGGGTCGTTTGACCGGCGTCGGTGCGATGCGCGGTATCGAGTTGACCCATGCCGACGGCTCCCCCGCCTCGGCGCAGCTCACACAATTGCTGGCGTTGGCGCGTGACGCGGGTCTGCTGTTGATGCCGAGCGGCAAATCACGGCACATCATTCGGCTACTGGCGCCGTTGACCACCGAGGCGACGGTGCTGGAGGAAGGGCTGGATATCCTCGAGGCGTGCCTGGCAAGACTGTCCTGACAGCGAAGTGCGTTCCGGGACTGACGTAGCGAATTAAGTTCGCTTGTGGTCCCGGAATCGACGTCGCAATACTGACCAAAGACCCTTTTACCTAGCGAGAACATCACCACCGACAAGCTGAGGCAGACATGTATCACGACAATATAATTTATAAGAAAAAGTCTAACGATCCTCACTTCCTGCTCGGCGTAGCCGTGGTGCTGTTCCTCGGCGCCTACCTGATGAACCTGGGCAACAGCGCCCTCAGTCATTTTCTGCATCCGCTGCTGGGCAATGCCCCGGACAGCCTGACGGCACGCAACGTCGCCATCGGGTTGGGCATTGCCGTACTGGGCACCTTGAACTTCCACGTCCTCGGGCGCCTGAAGTTCAAAGTGCAGACTACGGTGGTGTGGATCGAACTACTGATCCTGTTTCTGGCGTTCTTCGACACCTTCGACCTGTCTTACAGCTTCATCCTCGACAAGATCGGTTTCCTGATCATCCAGGGCGCTGCAACCACCTTGTACATCTCTGCAGTGGCCATCGTCCTGGCCTTTGTGCTGGCGCTGGTCGGCGCAGTGGCCAAGCTGTCGAACAACGGCCTGGCCAATGCCCTCGCCTCGTTCTACACCTCGTTCTTTCGCGGCGTGCCGTTGCTGATTCAGATCTACCTGATTTACCTGGGTCTGCCGCAACTGGGCTACGTGGTCGATGCGGTGCCTGCCGGTATCCTCGCGCTGTCCCTGTGTTACGGCGCCTACATGACCGAGATTTTCCGGGCCGGCATCCAGAGCATTCCGGTCGGTCAGTGGGAAGCCTCGCGGGCGCTGAACATCAGCCCGTTCAAGACCCTGAGCCGGGTCATCATGCCGCAGGCCTTGCGGGTGATCATTCCACCCACCGGCAACCAGTTCATCGCCATGCTCAAGGACAGTTCGCTGGTGTCGGTGATCGGTGTCTGGGAACTGATGTACCTGGCCAAGACCCAGGGGCGCGCAGACTTCCGCCACCTGGAAATGCTGATCACCGCCGCGATGATTTACTGGGCCCTGTCGTTCATTCTGGAACGGGTCCAGGCGCGAATCGAAAAACGGGTCAATCGATCCGTGGCAAGGGGTTGATGCGTGATGACTCGTACCGATACCGCCCAACAACGCGACCTGGCCCCTGCTGCGCAGACCAGTCCCTCGATGATTTCAATCACCGGCCTGAACAAGTGGTACGGCAACTTTCACGCCCTGCGTGACGTCGACCTGAACGTCGCCACTGGCGAAATCCTGGTGGTGTGCGGCCCGTCGGGTTCGGGCAAATCGACAATGATTCGCTGCATCAACCACCTGGAAAATTTCCAGAAGGGCCACATTCAGGTCAACGGCATTACGCTCACCAGTGAAGCAGAAAGTGTCAGCGCCGTGCGCAGCGAAATCGGCATGGTGTTCCAAAGCTTCAACCTGTTCCCGCACTTGAGCGTGATCGACAACCTGACTCTGGCCCCGCAGCTGGTGCAAGGCGTGTCGGCCACCGAGGCGAAAAAACGCGCGCAGGTCTATCTGGAGCGGGTGCGGATTGCCGAGCATGCCCACAAATATCCGTCGCAACTGTCCGGCGGCCAGCAGCAGCGCGTGGCCATTGCCCGGGCGCTGTGCATGAACCCCAAAGTGATGCTGTTCGACGAACCAACCTCGGCGCTGGACCCGGAAATGGTCCACGAGGTGCTGGACGTGATGGGCGAGCTGGCCACCGACGGCATGACGATGATTTGCGTGACCCACGAAATGGGCTTTGCCAGCAAGGTCGCCGACCGAGTGCTGTTCATGGATCAGGGCCAGGTGATCGAACAAGCCACCCCGGCCGAGTTTTTCAAAAACCCGCAGACCGAACGCGCACAGAAATTCCTGTCGCAAATCATCGGGCACTGAGAAGCGCTTTACCCCCGCATAACAATAACGAAAAGTGGAGATGGACATGCTCAGTAAAAAACCCGCAATCACCCTTGCTGCCGCCTTGTCACTGTTGTTCGTCGGCGCTGCGAACGCCGGTGCCGTCCTGGACAAGATCGAAAGCAGCAAGACGTTGACCGTCGCCACCTCGGCGACCTGGCCCCCGCAGGGGTTCATCAACGACAAGAATGAAATCGACGGTTTTGATATCGACGTGTCCAAGGAGATCGCCAAGCGTCTCGGCGTCGAGGCCAAATTCATCACGCCCGACTGGGATGTGATTACCGCCGGCAAGTGGAATGGCCGCTGGGACGTGTCCGTCGGCTCGATGACCGCCACCAAGAGCCGTGCGCGGATTCTCGACTTTCCCGGCACCTACTACTACGTGCCCTACGTGTTTGCGGTGCACAACAAATCCACGGTCACCGACCACAAGGCGTTGAATGGCAAAACCATCGGCGTCGAGGGCGGCACGACGTCCGAGGACTATTTCAGCCAGGCACTGGCCATCGAAACCACTGACGTGCCACCCGTCGTCTACGACGTTAAAACCGAAAAAATGAAGACCTACGCCGGCTCCGTCGGACCGCTGGACGATCTGCGCCTGGGCGACGGTGCTCGACTGGACGCCATCCTCACCCAACGCAGCACGCTGGATGCGGCCGTCAAGAAGGGTTACCCATTACGCGCTGTCGACAACGGCGTGGTGTTCTACGAACCGTTGGCCGTTGCCACCGACAAGGGTGACCCGGAGCTGAAGGCGAAACTGAGTGAAATCATCGGCGCAATGCACAAGGACGGCACGCTGACCAAACTGTCGGACAAGTGGTACGGCGTCGACTACTCGACCATCAAGTAACACCGCCCTCCCCTGAGGAAGCGAGCCTGCTCGCGATGAGGCCATCAAATTCAGCATTAATGTTGAATGTTCGACCGCCATCGCGAGCAGGCTC
>NZ_JASCOM010000367.1:0-4347 GCF_029959925.1 Pseudomonas sp. PS02303 | reverse complement strand
GGGAGCTTGCTCCCGCTTGAGTGCGCAGCACTCACAAGATTTGCATGCATTGCGAAAATCTTGGGGCTGCTGCGCAACCCAGCGGGAGCAAGCTCCCTCGCCACAAAATCAATTCTGATTTGAAATGCTCCTTTGGGTGACTAACGGCAACCCCGGCGATGTGGAATCCATTGCTTCCCATTAATAGGAAGCATTACTATTCACGCCCCGTCTCCACAGCACACCGCAATGACCCCCAAGTTGCCCCGCAGACACGGCTTTTTCGAGCATTACGAAGAGTTGGTTGGCACCTGGACCCGTCGCCTGAGAAATCGTCAGCAGGCCGAGGACCTGGCGCACGACACCTTCGTGCGGGTGCTTGAGTCCGATTCGTCGGCGGTGGAACAACCTCGGGCCTATTTGCACCAGACCGCGCGCAATATCGCGGTGGATGGTTATCGGCGTGAGGACCGGCGGGGCGCCATGGAGTCGGAGGCGGTTGATCACAGTGGGTCTTCGACCGGCGACCCGGAGCATTTCATGCAGGCGATCCAGTTGGCTGATTCCATCGAACGGGCGCTCTGCGAGCTGCCGGTTAACTGCCGAAAAGTCTTTGTCTGGCAGAAGATCGAAGGCCTGACCCAGGCGGAAATCGCCGAACGCCTGGGTCTGTCCAAGAACATGGTGGAAAAGTATATGATCCGCACCTTGCGGCATCTGCGCGACCGCCTCGACGGACTGCACCCATGATCGGCCGCGCTTTCTCATCCCCAGCCAAACTGGAACTTCCATGATGGATACTCGTGATTGTGCGTGCGGGCAAACAACGGTGCGCGACGATGCGGTGCGCTGGTTTGTGCGTTTGCAGGAACCGGCCGTGGGCGTCGAAGCGTATCGGCGTTTCGAAGCCTGGCTGGCTGAACATCCCCAACATCGCGACGAATTCCAGGTGCTGCAGGGCTTGTGGACGGCCGCCGATCTGCTGCCCGCCAAGCGTCTGCAAGCCCTGTGCGAAACGCCGCCGGCACGTCGCAAGCGTCAGCCGCTGGTGCGTTATGCGGTGGCGGCCAGTGTGCTGGCCGTGGCGCTCGGCTTGGGGTTGTTCAGCGGGTTGAATCACCCGACGACCTACATGGCCGACTATTCCACTGCCTTGGGCGAGCGTCGTCATGTGGCGTTGCCCGACGGTTCGGTGATCGACCTGAACAGTCGCAGCCGCGTTCTGGTGCGTTATGAAAAGGACCGTCGCGGTATCGAACTGATGGAAGGCGAGGCCATGTTCAGCGTCGAGCACGACATCCACCGGCCTTTCGTGGTCGAGGCGGGTAGCGGCAAGGTGACGGTCACCGGCACGCGTTTCGATGTGCGCCGCGAACTGACCGAAACCCGGGTGGCGGTAGAGCAGGGCACGGTCAAGGTTCAGGGGCAGGGACCTGATGTGATAAGCCTCACCGCCGGCCTCGGCACTCGTGTCGATGCCAAAGGCGTGGTTGCCGCCGCTTATGCGGTCAATCCGGCGGAACTGACCGCGTGGCGCAGCGGCAAACTGGTGTTCAACAACGCCAGCCTTGCCGATGTCGCCGCAGAAGTCTCGCGCTACCGCGAGAAGCCGCTGACGGTCGGCAACGACAAAGTGGGCAATCTGCGCCTGACCAGCGTGTTCAAAGCCGACAACACCGACGCGCTGCTCAAGGCCTTGCCGAGCATTCTGCCGGTGGCCGTGCGGACCCTCGATGACGGCAGTCAGGAAATAATTTCCAATTAATTTCCAAACCGATTCAGGTTTTTTTTGAGTTCTTCGTCTTCTTGTCCAACTGCAACTGGTTTGCATTAACAGCCGCACACTCTTGCGATCTACAGGACAATGTTCGACGTGAAGAAAACCACCGCTAAAAACAATAAGTCACCTTGGCTGCGGCTTGCGCTCGCGCTGGCCGTCAGTGCCGCGCTTCCCCAGGCATTTGCCGCCGACGGCATTCATATTCCCGCGCAACCGTTGGGCCAGGCCTTGAGTGAGCTGGGTCAGCAAACGTCGTTGCAGGTTTTCTTCAGTCCTGAACTGGTGGCCGGCAAACAGGCCCCCGCCGTCGACGGCGACCTCTCGCCGGAACAGGCCTTGCGCCAATTGCTGCAAGGCAGCGGCCTGCAATACCAGATCGATCAAGGCTCGGTGACCCTGATGCCGGCGCCGACTTCCGCAACGGCCGGCCCGATCGAGCTGGGCATGACCGACATCAAAGTGGTCGGCGACTGGCTTGGCGATGCCGACGCGGCGGTGGTGCAGAACCATCCCGGCGCACGTACTGTGATCCGCCGCGAAGCGATGGTCGAGCAAGGCGCCATGAACGTCGGCGACGTATTGAAGCGCGTGCCCGGCGTGCAAGTGCAGGACGCCAACGGCACCGGCGGCAGCGACATTTCCCTGAACGTCGGCGTGCGCGGCCTGACCTCGCGCCTGTCGCCACGCTCCACCGTGCTGATCGACGGCATACCGGCAGCCTTCGCGCCCTACGGCCAGCCGCAACTGTCCATGGCGCCGATTTCCTCCGGCAACCTCGACAGCATCGACGTGGTGCGCGGCGCCGGTTCCGTGCGTTATGGACCGCAGAACGTCGGTGGCGTGATCAACTTCGTGACGCGCGCGATCCCGGAAAAAGCCACCGGCGAAATCGGCACCACCCTGGAAACGTCCCAGCACGGCGGCTGGAAGCACATCGACACCGCATTCCTCGGCGGCACCGCCGACAATGGCATCGGCATGGCGCTGTTGTATTCCGGCGTGAACGGCAACGGTTACCGCGAGCGCAACAACGGCAATGACATCGACGACGTGATGCTCAAGACGCACTGGGCGCCCACCGATGTCGACGATTTCAGCCTCAACTTTCACTACTACGACGCCAGCGCCGACATGCCCGGCGGCCTGACCCAGGCACAGTACGACGCCAATCCGTTTCAGTCCGACCGCAATAACGACAACTTCAGCGGGCGCCGCAAGGATGTCTCGTTCAAGTGGACGCGGCAGCTCGATGATCGCACTCAGGCCGAAGTGCTGACGTACTACACCGACAGCTTCCGTGGCAGCAATATTGCGGCTCGCAATCAGCAAACCCTGGGCTCGTTCCCGCGCACGTATTACACCTTCGGTATAGAACCGCGGGTGTCCCGTGTGTTTGACGTCGGTCCGACCACCCAGGAAGTCAGTGTCGGTTATCGCTACCTCAAGGAGGGCATGCACGAGCAGGCGAGCCGCCTGGCGCTGGTCAACAACGAGCCAGTGATTCGTCCTGGTTCGGACGGCCATGTGTACCAGGATCGTACCGGCGGCACTGAAGCCAACTCGGTGTACGTCGACAACAAGATCGACGTCGGTAACTGGACGATTACGCCCGGCATCCGCTTCGAACACATCAGCACCGACTGGCACGACCGCTCCGTGCTCGATACCGCCGGCAGACGTGTACCGGAGAAAAACCGCAGCATCGAAAGCAACGAGCCACTGCCTGCCCTGAGCGTGATGTATCACCTGTCGGAGGAGTGGAAGCTGTTCGCCAACTACGAAACCTCGTTCGGCAGCCTGCAGTATTTCCAGCTGGGTCAGGGTGGCACGGGGGATGAACCCGCCAATGGCCTGGAGCCGGAAAAGGCCAAGACTTATGAAGTCGGCACGCGCTACAACAATGAGGTGTGGGGCGGTGAGTTGACGGCGTTCTACATCGACTTCGATAAAGAGTTGCAATACATCAGTAATGACGCGGGCTGGACCAACCTCGGCGCGACCACGCACCAGGGCATCGAGGCGTCGGTGCACTACAACATGGCGGCACTGGACCCACGGCTCGACGGCCTGACCGCCAACGCCGGGTTCACTTACACCCGCGCCGTGTATGAAGGTGAAATTCCAGGCTTCAAGGGCCGTGACCTGCCGTTCTATTCGCGCCAGGTGGCGACCGCCGGCCTGCGTTACGACATCAACCGCTGGACCTACAACCTCGACGCGTTTGCCCAGTCCAAGCAGCGCTCACCGGGCGTTGCGGTGAACGCCGACGGCAGCTTCACCAACAACTACATCACCGAAGGCTCCGCCGATGGTCAGTACGGCGACATTCCGGGCTACGTGACCTGGAACGTGCGCGGTGGGTATGACTTTGGTTCGCAGCTGTCGAACCTGAAGGTCGGCGCCGGGGTGAAAAACATCTTCGACAAGCAGTACTTCACCCGCTCCAGCGACAACAACTCGGGGATGTACGTCGGTGCGCCGCGCACGTTCTTTGTGCAGGCCAGCGTCGGGTTCTGATAGCCCGAGTCGCCTTCATTCGCGGGCAAGCCTCGCTCCTGCAGGGACCACCGAACCTGTAGGAGCGAGGC
>NZ_JASCOM010000366.1:0-4357 GCF_029959925.1 Pseudomonas sp. PS02303 | reverse complement strand
ACGATAACTCGGTCTCTCTGTTAAACCGTTTAATCGTTTTTCGCGGGCAAGCCTCGCTCCTACAGGGGGGCGGTGTTGGGGTCAGATCCGCACATTGCCCCGGGGCCCGGCGATAGCCCAGATGATCAGGCCCAGGACAGGCAGCAGCAGAATCAGCAGCACCCAGATGATTTTCATCCCTGTGTCAGCGCCACTTTTGAGCACGTTGATGATTGCCCAAATATCCAGGACAAGAATAATCAGGCCGATCAGGCCATTGAACGTGGAACCCATGGTGTCGCTCCCTAAGAGTGGTGTGCACTCTTAGGATAGCCGGGCCTTGCGAGGGTTCCGTTTTTTAAACGTGGACCGCTATTTTCAGGGCTTCGAGCGATGGCGCGGCGGTGATACCCACTTGCGCGCACAACTCGAGCACGCGCGGTACGTCGTTGCCGTAGACCAGCACCACTTGCAGTTCGTCGTCGAGCAACTGGCTGAAGTTCATCAGCGTGTAACCGCCGTTTTCCTTGTTCATGCTGCCCATCTGCACCTGAATGCGGTTGAGCGCTGTCAGGGCTTCGGTCTTGGCCAGTTGCTTGGGCTTGATGTTGAAATCAACGCCGGGGCCGAACGAGGCGACGATCTGGGCGAACAGGTCGACGTAGGTGTCGGCCTGGAACAGCACGGTTTCCGGCAGGCTGCCCACTACAACCCACTCGCCCAGTGGAATCGGGAAGGAGTCGTCGTAGTTGATATCCGGATTGGCCGTCAGAAAAGCCTCGGGATCGGCGTAGGCCTGAGCCGCTTCGTCAGCGACTTTCAGGATTTCGTCATCGCTCATGCACCCGGAGCTGATTTTAGTGATGAGTTCGACGAGTGCGGCTTTCATGGGGCGGATCCTGTAGCGAGTGAATTTTGAGGGCGCGAAGGATAGCGCATTCGGAGAGAGTTACCGAGCAGACCAAAACTGCGTGGCGAGGGAGCTTGCTCCCGCTCGGCTGCAAAGCAGTCGTCAATCAGGTGAAAGCGGTCGACCTGATCTACTGCGGTGAATGGTTTTGGGGCCGCTTCGCAGCCCCGCGGGAGCAAGCTCCCTCGCCATAAAAGCCTCGATACCACAGGGGAGCGTGCGTATTCAGGCCAGCAATTTTTGCAACTGCGCGGTGGTATCGACCGCGCCCATGGTTTTCGCGGCGTCCAGCGCGGTGACGCCATTGGCATCCTTGGCTTTCGGATCGGCGCCTTTGCTGATCAGGTAATCGACGATTTCAACGCGGTTGAACATCGCCGCCATCATCAGCGCGGTGCGGCCGTCGAAGGATGAGCCTTCCACTTGTGCGCCCCCCTCGACCAACGCCTTGACCACCGCCAGGTCGCCCTTGAACGCGGCGCCGGCAATCGGGCTCTGGCCATTGTCGTTGCGGATTTCCGGGTCGGCCTTGTGTTCCAGCAGCACTTTCACCGTCTCCACGTGGCCGTGGTAGGCGGCGAGCATCAGCAAGGTGTCGCCCTTGTGGTTGCGCAGGTTCGGCGGCAGGCCTTTGGTCAGCAACGCAGCCATCATGGCCGCATCGCCCTCGCGTGCCTTGTTGAATACCTGTTCGGCAAATTCAGCGGCTTCTTCGGGGGTCATCTGGCGGCTTTGGTCTGACATCGGGGACTCCACTGTCTGTCATTCGGAAAGCCGACAGTTTCCCGAGCAGCCCCAAGGCTGTCACTTCTTTTTTCTCAAGAGCCGCCATAGCCACATTCAATAGCGGTACTTGCCGCCGCGAATATCCGCCAGGATCTGGTCGGTGACTTGCACGTAAGTCTGGGTGCCGGGCAGCCAGGCGTAGATCGGGTCATCGCCGGTTTTGCCGGGGTCGAAGGCTTCGTCCTTGAGCCGGGTCTTCTGGTATTTGAAGGTCCCGGTGGTTTCCATTTTCACTTTCACCCGCAGGAAAAGCGGCACCGCATACGCGGGCATTTGCTCGCGGGCAAACGCCAGTAACTCGCTGAAATCCAGGGTCGCCAAGGATTCGGCAGGCGTGATCGCGGCCATGCCGGCACGTCCGTTGGTGTTGTGGATTTCGACGCCATACGCCACGGCTTCTGAAATATTCGGGTGTTGCAGCAAGATGTTCTCGACCTCGGTCGTCGAGACGTTCTCACCCTTCCAGCGATAGGTGTCCCCCAACCGATCAACAAACTGCGCATGGCCAAAACCGATATTGCGCAGCAGATCGCCCGTATTGAAGTAACGGTCGCCCCGGGTGAACACGTCGTGGAGCACGACTTTTTCAGTCTTCTGCGGATCGGTGTAACCGTCCAGCGGCGCCTTGTCGTCGATTCTCGCCAACAACAGGCCCTGCTCGCCTTTGGCGACTTTGCGCATGAAGCCCTTGGCGTCACGAATCGGCAGGCCGCTGTCGTGGTCGTAGGCCACCAGCTCCCAGGCCATCAGGGAAAAACCGATGGTGTTGTCGAAGTTGAGGATGTTGGTGAAGCCGATATTGCCGTCGCTGGCGGCGTATAGCTCACAAATGTGCTCAACCGCAAAGCGCGTCTTGAACTCGCGCCAGGCGCCGGGCCGCAGGCCATTGCCGATCATCTTGCTCACGCGGTGTTTGCTGTCCTCGGCCGTGGGTGGTTGATCCACCAGGTAGCGGCATAATTCGCCGACGTAACCAAGGGTGGTCGCCTGGTATTTGCGCACGTCGCTCCAGAACTGGCTGGCGCTGAATTTGCGGCGGATGGCAAATCCTGCGGCGCCGCTGATCGCCGCCCCCCAACACACGCAGAGCCCGGTGGCGTGATACAGCGGCAAGGTGCAATAGACGACATCCTCAGGCTGCATATTCAGGGCGATCTGGCCGAAGCTCGCCGAGCTGCGCATCCAGCGACCGTGTTTGAACACGCCCGCCTTGGGCAACCCGGTGGTGCCTGAGGTGTAGATATAGAAACAAGGATCGTCGAAGAAAACCTGCTGGCTGCTGGCCGGATTTTCACTGGACGCCTGGGCGCTGGCGCTCATCAGGTTGATGAAACCGTCGGGCGCATGGCCGGGATGTCGATAGGTGTCTTGATCGGCGACGAACCAGGTGCGCGTCGGCTCGATCGACACGCGCTCGTGGACGGCACTGAAAGCCGGGACCAGTTCTTCGCCCACAATGATCGCCGCAGGCGCCACGAGGTTCAGGCTGTGAGCCAGGGTGTCGCGGGTTTGCGAGGTATTGAGCAAGGCACTGATCGCGCCGACCTTGGCCACTGCCAGAATCGTCACCAGCAGTTCTGGACGGTTCTCGAGAAAAACCGCCACCACATCACCCTTGCGGATGCCCTGGGTAATCAGGTGATGGGCGATGCGATTGGCCCACTGATTGACCTGTGCATAACTCAGCGTCACGTCGCCTTGCAGCAACGCGGGCCCATCGGGATTGCGCAAGGTCGCTTGCTCGAACGTCCAGCCGAGGCCACACGCTTGGGTCGGGTCCTTGACGTTGGCAACCTTCATGCCCTTCACCACCCGAGGAATGGCTTTGGCAATGGAAGGCAGTTTGCGGAGCATCATGCTCCAGGTAATCGTGTCGCTCATGCTTGCTCCCGTTCGATCTTTTTATTGTCGGGCGGCGGTCTATGAGTCCGAAAATACGTCAGCGGTTCTTGAGCTGTACACGCGGTTTTTGAAATGTTTTGTATCCGCACCCCGAGCGTTCGAGATCGCGAACCTCAGCGCGGGTGATTGGTTCCATCCAATCGAGGCCAACCCCGCAAAATGCAGGATGCACGATGGCCATTCATGCAGATTGCACGAAAGCGAAAATCCACCAAAAATATAACTCATTGATTTATAAGGATTTTAAAAATATCAGGTGCTGGCACAATCACTGCAACTACCTCTCCATGCTTGCCAATCAAGTGCTAACGGAGCTGATAGACATGAGCCTGATCCAAGAAAAATTTACCTCCCTGTTCTCCAACTTCGAAGTGAACACCCAACCACGTCCGGATGGTGGCATTCTGCTGACCCTGCGCAGCACCGAAGGCAAAGTGTTCAAGCGTTCGATTTCGTACCAGCAATTGCATGCCGGCGATCAGTTGTCGTGGGTGATCAGTGCAATTCGCCGTGATCTGGCCGAACAGGCCAGCGAACTGCCGCAGATCTCCATGCTGCAGAGCCAGCAGCGGTTTGCCCTGCCGACCTATCACTCGGCGTGAACCTTGCGGTTGTGTAAATAAACGCGCTGTAAAAAAACAGGCCGTGAGAGCTTTCGCTCCACGGCCTGTTTTGTTTTTGAAGCTGTACTGAGCCTTTGTAGGAGCGAAGCTTGCTCGCGAAGGCGATGGAGCAGATGTCAATAATGTTGACGGACACGCCGCCTTCGCGAGCAAGCTT
>NZ_JASCOM010000365.1:0-4375 GCF_029959925.1 Pseudomonas sp. PS02303 | reverse complement strand
GCTCGCGAAGGCGTCGTGTCAGCCACTATCAAGGTTGGCTGATACACCGCTTTCGCGAGCAGGCTCGCTCCCACAAGGGACCTTCTTGGCCTTCAGGGCGAGATTCCAGGCACAAAAAAGCCCCCGCTGCCGCACTGGCAACGGGGGCTTTTCAATGGGGGGCTTACATCTCGACCTGAGTACCCAGCTCAATCACCCGGTTCAGCGGCAGATTGAAGAAGCGCAAATTGCCATTGGCATTCCTCAACATGAAGGCGAACAGCGCCTCGCGCCAACGGGCCATGCCTTCGAGTTTGGAGGCGATCACCGTCTCGCGGCTGAGGAAGTAGGTGGTGCGCATCGGGCTGAAGTCGAGGTCATCGAGATGGCACAGTTTCAGTGCTTGCGGCACGTCCGGCTCGTCGACGAAGCCGAAGTGCAGGATCACCCGGAAGAACCCTTCGCCGTAGGAATCGACTTCGAAGCGTCGGCTCGACGGTACCCGCGGGATGTCTTCGTAGACCACCGTCAACAGCACCACTTGCTCGTGCAGTACCTGGTTATGCAGCAGGTTGTGCAACAGCGCGTGCGGTACGGCATCCGGGCGTGCGGTCAGGAACACGGCGGTACCCTGCACGCGATGCGGCGGTTGCACGGCGATACTGCTGATGAAAATCGGCAGGGGCAGACCGCCTTCGTCCATGCGCTCCACCAGCAGTTGTTTGCCGCGTTTCCAGGTGGTCATCAGCACGAACAGCGCGATACCGGCGATTACCGGGAACGCCCCGCCCTGAATGATTTTCGGCACGTTGGCGGCAAAGTACAGACCGTCCACCAACAAGAAGCCGAGCAACAGCGGAACAGCGAGCACCGGCGGCCATTTCCACAGCAGCAATATTACCGCCGACACTAGGATGGTGGTCATCAGCATCGTGCCGGTCACCGCCACGCCGTAGGCCGAGGCCAGGGCGCCTGAGGACTCGAAGCCCAGCACCAACAGGATCACGCCGACCATCAATGCCCAGTTCACCGCACCGATGTAGATCTGGCCCTGCTCGGCGCTGGAGGTGTGGCGGATGTGCATGCGCGGAATGTAGCCGAGCTGGATCGCCTGACGAGTCAGGGAGAACGCGCCGGAGATGACCGCTTGCGAGGCAATCACCGTGGCCATCGTCGACAATCCCACCAATGGAAGCAACGCCCAGCTTGGCGCCAACAGGTAGAACGGATTGCGAGCGGCTTCCGGATCACCGAGCAGCAAGGCGCCCTGACCGAAATAGTTCAGCACCAGCGCCGGCAGCACGAGGATGAACCACGCACGGGCAATCGGCTTGCGCCCGAAGTGGCCCATGTCGGCGTACAGCGCTTCGGCACCGGTCAACGCCAGCACCACCGCGCCGAGGATCGCCACGCCCATGCCCGGATGCTGGGTGAAGAAACGCACGCCCCAGACCGGGTTCAGCGCTTGCAACACTTCCGGGTGCTGCAAGATGCCGTGGACACCCAGTGCACCGAGCGCCACAAACCAGGTGACCATGATCGGCCCGAACAGAATGCCGATGCGCGCGGTGCCGTGGCTCTGAATCAGGAACAGCGCCACCAGCACGACCAAGGACAGTGGCACCACCCAATGGTCGATGCCTTCGAACGCCAGCCCCAGGCCTTCAATCGCCGAGAGCACGGAAATCGCCGGGGTGATCATGCTGTCGCCATAGAACAGCGCCGCACCGATCAACCCACACACCACCAGCAACGCCCGCAACTTCGGATGCCCCGCTGCTGCTCGCCGGGCCAGCGCGGTCAAGGCCATGATCCCGCCTTCGCCCTGGTTGTCGGCACGCAGCACGAACATCATGTATTTGATCGAGACGACCCAGATCAGCGACCAGAAGATCAGCGCCAGGATGCCCAACACGCCGTCATGGTTGACCGGTACGCCATAGCCCCCGGAAAACACTTCTTTGAGGGTGTACAGCGGGCTCGTGCCGATATCGCCATAAACCACCCCGACCGCCGCGACCAGCATGCCGATCGGCTTTGCCGCCGAATGCTCGGCACCCGCTGCCTGACTACTTGCCTGCCCCATCCAAAACTCCTACTACTCAGACCCGGACTTCTTATAAGAAGCACTATGCTTTGCCGTGCAGCATGCGCTGTTTTACATGACGTTACAGACGTTTCATTGACTGTAAAAAATCGGTAAAGCGTAAAGGCGCGAAGCATAGCGCAGCACTCGTCGTATTTCCCTGCATAAAGCTGGTCAAGTGCGCGTCTCATCGCTAGAATTGCGCACTTTTTGACCAGAGGCGCAACATAGCGCCCGTCTGTCGCCTTGCCGTCTTCGGCTGGAGGCGTCCCAAATACCGAGGTTAGACATGTCCACCACTCCTGCGCCGGCCAATCCAAAAGTTGGCTTCGTATCCCTGGGTTGCCCAAAAGCACTGGTCGACTCCGAGCGCATCCTTACCCAGCTGCGCATGGAAGGCTATGACGTCGTGTCCACTTACGAGGACGCCGATGTCGTGGTGGTCAACACTTGCGGTTTCATCGACTCGGCCAAGGCTGAGTCCCTGGAAGTGATCGGCGAAGCCATCAAGGAAAACGGCAAGGTCATCGTGACCGGCTGCATGGGCGTCGAAGAAGGCAACATCCGCAAGGTGCACCCGAGCGTGCTGGCCGTGACCGGTCCGCAGCAGTACGAGCAAGTGGTCAACGCCGTGCACGACGCCGTGCCGCCACGCCAGGATCACAACCCGCTGATCGACCTGGTGCCGCCGCAAGGCATCAAGCTGACCCCGCGCCACTACGCCTACCTGAAGATTTCCGAAGGCTGCAACCACAGTTGCAGCTTCTGCATCATCCCGTCGATGCGCGGCAAGCTGGTCAGCCGTCCGGTCGGTGACGTGCTCGACGAAGCCCAGCGCCTGGTCAAGGCCGGCGTCAAGGAGCTGCTAGTGATCTCGCAAGACACCAGCGCCTACGGCGTCGACGTGAAATACCGCACCGGTTTCTGGAACGGCGCGCCGGTGAAAACCCGCATGACCGAACTCTGCGAAGCCCTGAGCTCCCTCGGCGTCTGGGTCCGCTTGCACTACGTTTACCCGTACCCGCACGTCGACGAGCTGATCCCGCTGATGGCCGCCGGGAAAATCCTGCCGTACCTGGACATCCCGTTCCAGCACGCCAGCCCGAAAGTCCTGAAAGCCATGAAACGCCCGGCCTTCGAAGACAAGACCCTGGCGCGCATCAAGAACTGGCGCGAGATCTGCCCGGACCTGATCATCCGTTCGACCTTCATCGTTGGCTTCCCCGGCGAAACCGAAGAAGACTTCCAGTACCTGCTGAACTGGCTGACCGAAGCGCAACTCGACCGCGTCGGCTGCTTCCAGTACTCGCCAGTCGAAGGCGCACCGGCCAACCTGCTGGACGCGGCCATCGTGCCGGACGACGTCAAGCAAGACCGTTGGGACCGCTTCATGGCGCACCAGCAGGCCATCAGCTCGGCGCGCCTGCAAATGCGCGTCGGCCGTGAAATCGAAGTGCTGGTGGACGAAGTCGACGAGCAAGGCGCCGTTGGCCGCTGCTTCTTCGATGCCCCGGAAATCGACGGCAACGTGTTCATCGACAACGGCAGCAACCTCAAGCCAGGCGACAAGGTCTGGTGCAAAGTGACCGACGCCGACGAATACGACCTGTGGGCTGAACAGATCTAAACGCAAAAAATACGAAAAGCCCTGCTCTCTTGACGAGATGCGGGGCTTTTTTAGGTCTATCGTTTTGTGGAAGAAAGGACTCGCACACTCCACGGTAAAAGGGGCAACCGGCCATGCGCCAACATTCGGTCATCCACACGCCGAAACAGAGCGACTACGAAGAACTCACACAAGTCTGGGAAGCTTCGGTGCGCGCCACCCATGACTTTCTGCCGGACAGCTACATTGAATTGCTGAAGAACCTGGTGCTGACCCGCTACCTCGACGCGGTGATGCTGATCTGCACCAAGGACTCGCGCCAGCGCATCACCGGGTTTGCCGGGGTGGCGGCGGGCAAGATAGAGATGCTCTTCATCGACCCGGCCCACCGGGGTCAGGGTTTGGGCAAGCAGTTGCTGCGTTACGCCATGGAACACCTGAACGCCAACGAGCTGGACGTCAACGAGCAGAACCCGCAGGCCTTGGGGTTTTACTTCAAGCAGGGGTTCGAGGTGATTGGTCGTTCGGAGGTCGATGGCATGGGCCAGCCTTATCCGTTGCTGCACATGCGTTTGCGCCAGGCGCAACAAAAGACCCGCAACGGCTGACACAACATGAAACCCTTGTGGAAGCGAGCCTGCTCGCGAAAGCGGTCTATCAATCGACATTGAAGTTGAAGCTGAAGACGCTTTCGCGAGCAGGCT
>NZ_JASCOM010000364.1:0-4407 GCF_029959925.1 Pseudomonas sp. PS02303 | reverse complement strand
CACACCCCCTGTAGGAGCGAGCCTGCTCGCGATAGCGATCGTTCAGCCCGCTTCAACGTAACTGGCACACCGCTATCGCGAGCAGGCTCACTCCTACCGGGGGGGAACCGATCCAACACGAACCATGGTTCACGGGATCACTGTCCGGCCATTGATGGCGATGTCCTACTCCCTAAGATGGAGCTCAGACGCCTTTCACCCGCGAGCCTGAGCGAGCCTTTCCATGCCTCCAGCAAGAACTCTCTACGACAAACACATCGATTCCCACACGGTGTGTCGCCTCGATGACCAGGGTCACGTCCTGTTGTACATCGATCGCCAGGTCATCAACGAATACACCAGCCCCCAAGCGTTCAGCGGGTTGCGCGAGGCCGGACGCGGGGTCTGGCGGGCCGGCACAGCGCTGGCGGTGGTCGATCACGTCAACCCCACCGCCCCGGTGCGCATCGCCGCGATGCCGGACCCCGGCGGTGCGCGACAGGTGTCGTACCTGGCGGAAAACTGCCGTGATTTCGGCATCGAACTGCTCGACATCCTCAACAAACGCCAAGGCATCGAACACGTCATTGCGCCGGAGCAGGGTTTCATTCTGCCGGGCATGGTCATCGCGGCGGGCGACAGCCACACCACAACCTATGGCGCCCTCGGTGCGTTTGGTTTCGGCATCGGCACCTCGGAAATCGAACACCTGCTGGCGTCTCAGACGCTGGTCTACAAACGCCTGAAAAGCATGCGCGTGACGGTGGAGGGGGCGCTGGCGCCGGGGCTGACGTCCAAAGATGTGATCATGGCGCTGATCGGCCAGATCGGCGCCTCGGGTGCCACCGGCTACGCCATCGAGTTTCGCGGTTCGACCATCGATGCCTTGAGCGTCGAAGCACGCATGACCATCTGCAACATGGCCGTCGAGGCCGGGGCGCGGGGCGCGTTCATGGCCCCGGACGAGAAAGTCTTCGCCTACCTCAAGGGCAAACCCCGCGCACCCAAAGGCGCGTTGTGGGAGCAAGCGGTGGAGAAGTGGCGCGCCTTGCACAGCGATGCGGGCGCGCACTTCGACCGTGAAGTCCAGGTGGACGCCAGCGCTCTGGAACCGATGGTGACGTGGGGCACCAGTCCGGACCAGGCTTCCCCGATCGGCGCGTGCGTGCCAGACCCGCAAGACATCAGTGACCTGATCCTGCGTCAGGACATGCGCCGCGCCCTGAATTACATGGGCCTCGAAGCCGGGATGCCGCTGAGCGACATCGTCATCAGCCACGCCTTTATCGGCTCCTGCACCAACGCGCGCATCGAAGACCTGCGCGACGCCGCCAGCGTGGTGCGTGGCAAACATGTCGCCGGGCACGTGCGGGCGATGATCGTGCCGGGGTCCACCGAAGTGCGCAATCAGGCGGAGGCCGAAGGCCTGGCGGCGATCTTTATCGAGGCCGGGTTCGAGTGGCGTCAGTCCGGGTGCTCGATGTGCCTGGCGATGAACGACGACGTGCTGGCGCCGGGCGACCGCTGCGCCTCCAGCACCAACCGCAATTTCGAAGGCCGTCAGGGCGCGGGCGCGCGCACGCACCTGATGAGCCCGGCCATGGTCGCCGCCGCGGCGATCACCGGCCGCCTCACCGACATCCGTCACTTTGGAGACCGCGCATGAGCCTGCAACCCTTCACCCAGGTCACCGGCCAGGCGGCGCCGATGCTCGCCGCCAATATCGACACCGACGTGATCATGCCCAAGCAGTTTCTCAAGGGCATCGACCGCGCCGGGCTGGATCGCGGTTTGTTTTTTGACCTGCGATTTTTGCCCGACGGTTCACCAAACCCTGAGTTCGTGCTGAACCAACCCGCGTGGCAAGGCGCACGTTTCATGGTGGTCGGGCCGAACTTTGGCTGTGGGTCGAGCCGCGAACACGCGGTCTGGGGCTTGCGGCAGATGGGGATTCGGGCGTTGATCGGCAGTAGCTTTGCCGGGATTTTCTATGACAACTGCCAGCGAAATGGAGTGTTGCTGATCACCCTTGATGAGGCCGTATCGAAGCGGCTTGGGCACGTGGTCAGTCAGCCGGACAGCGCGCTCATCAACGTTGATCTCGAGGCACAGGAAATTCGCCTCCACGACGGTAAAGTCATCTCGTTCGAGATCGACACCCTGCGCAAAACCGCACTGCTGCTGGGCCTCGACGCCATCGGCAGCACCCTGCAGCGCAGCGAGCAAATCAAAGCCTTCGAACGTAATCACCTGGCTGCCAGCCCCTGGCTGAGCTGAAACCGCCTTCGTGGGCAAGCCTCTCTTCTTTAGGTTCTGCGCAATCCTTGTAGGAGCGAGGCTTGCCCGCGAAAGGGCCCGCCCTGACACAACCAATCAAACCGACAACCCCTTGAAATGCTCCTGCAAAAACTCCACACACGCCCGCAGCTTCCCCGAGTACGCCAGCCGCGTCGGGTACACCGCCCAGACGTTGGCGCTCTGACTGTATTCGGGCAGCAACTGCACCAGCCGCCCCTGATCCAGCAGCGGTTTCACGTCCCACAATGACCGCAGCACCACACCGCGCCCGTCCAGTGCCCACTGCAAGACAATCTCGCCGTTGTTGGATGACAGCGGGCCGCTGACCCGCACGCTTTCTTGAACCCCGTTGCGTTCCAGGTTCCAGATGCCGAACGCGTTGTCGCGCTCCTTGATCACCAGGCAATGATGCTGCTCCAGTTCATTTAAGGTCTGCGGCATGCCCTGCCGTTGCAGGTAACCTGGCGCCGCGCAGACAACCCGTCGATTGCTCACCAACTGCCGACCGATGTGCTGGCCGGGAATGTCGTCGCCGACACGGATCTCAAGATCGAAGCCTTCATTGACGATGTCCACCACCCGGTCGAACAGGTCGAGACGAATCTCCAGCTCCGGATAACGCTCGGCCAGCAACGAAACGGCTGGCGCCACGTGATGACGGCCGAAACCGAAACTGCTGCACAGATGCAGGCGCCCGCGAGGGCTGTCGTGGGCGTCGGAGAGTTCGTCGTGCAGTTGCTGGAAGTCATCGAGAATGCGCAACGCCCAGCGCTGGACCCGTTCACCGTCCTCGGTCAGGGCGATGCGGCGACTGGTGCGATGGAGCAGGCGGGTGCCGAGGGTGGTTTCGAGAATCTGGATTCGCTTGCTGACATAGGCGGGCGACAGGCCCAGCTCATCGGCCGCGGCGGCGAAACCGCTCTTGCGGATCACGGTGAGGAGTACACGCAGGTCTTCGGGCAGGGGCACGTTGTCTTTCTTGGTGGTCATGGCAGAACGAACACTGGCGGCATGAGCCGCCAGCATAGCAGCGGGACTCAGCGATCAGCGCAGGAAACCCAGCACTTCGGCGAGTAGCAGTTCGGGGACTTCTTCAGCGATGTAATGGCCGGCAGGCAAGGCCTTGCCACGCACGTCGGTGGCCACGTGTTGCCATTCCTTGAGTGGCTCGAAACAGCGCCCGACCGTGCCTTCTGCACCCCATAGCACCAGTAACGGCAGGTGCAGATATTTACCTGCCTGGATATCGGCGCGGTCATGTTCCAGATCGATGCTGGCGCTGGCGCGGTAGTCCTCGCAGATGCCGCGCGCGGTGCCCTGCAGTTGCAGGCAGCGCAGGTATTCGCCGAAGGCATCGGCGGTGAACGGCTTGAGCCCGGCGCTGCGACTGCCCATCACGCTGCGCAGATAGGCGTCGGGGTCGGCTTCGATCAGGGTTTCCGGCAGCGGGGCCGGACGGATCAGGAAGAACCAGTGCCAGTAGGCGCGGGCAAAGGCTTCGTTGGTTTGCGCGTACATCGACAGGGTGGGAGCGATGTCCAGCAGCACCATGCGTTGCACGGCAGCGGGATGATCCAGCGCCAGGCGATGGGCCACGCGAGCGCCACGGTCATGGGCCAGCACCGAGAACTGCTCGAAGCCCAGGGTCTTCATCAGCTCGACGCTGTCCTTGGCCATTTCTCGTTTGGAGTAGTGGGTGTGGTGGTCGCTGGCCGGTGGTTTGCTGCTGTCACCGTAACCGCGCAAATCGGCGGCGATCACGGTGAAGTGCTCGGCCAGTTGCTCGGCAACCTTGTGCCAGATGACGTGGGTCTGCGGGTGACCGTGCAGCAACAGCAGGCCAGGTCCGCTGCCGCCGATGCGGTAGGCAATGTCCACACCGTTGACGTGGCGCTGGTCTTTCAGGAATCCGGCGAACATGAGGCGAGTCCTTGTTGTAGTGGTCTGCATCCTGAAAGTGTTGCGCCGTGAGGGCAAGGCGTGAAACGTGGTGCGCTTGTTCATGAAGTGTGTTCGAGGGATCTGTGGTGTCAGGGATGCCGCCTCCGCGGGCAAGCCTCGCTCCTAAGGGGGATTGTTTCGTTCGCAAATATCCGGAACCACACACCCCCTGTAGGAGCGAGGCTTGCC
>NZ_JASCOM010000363.1:0-4462 GCF_029959925.1 Pseudomonas sp. PS02303 | reverse complement strand
GGCTCGCTCCCACAGTAGATCTCAAGTGTTCACAGCATTTGTGGACGACAAAGATCCATTGTGGGAGCGAGCCTGCTCGCGATGGCGGGCGACTCGGTCTATCTATCGGACTTTATCCTCACGCCCCCGCAACACCCTGTTCGGCATCGCAACCGCCGCCGCCAACCCCAGCAACGACACCGCCGCACTGACCATCAGCAAATGCCTGAACGTCAGCAGCAACTCGGCGCGCAAGGCGTTCTGCGCCTCCCCCGGTGCAGCGTTCAAACCGTCCAGCAACACATTCCCTGAACGGCCCTCGGCAATCATCGACGAACCGGCCAGGTGGGCGAAGCTCGAATCCTGCAGCAGCGCCAGCAACAGCGCCGACATCAATGCCACCCCCACCGCGCCGCCCAGCGAGCGGAACAGGTTGGTGGTGCTGGTGGCGACGCCGATGTCCCGCTGTTCCACCGAGTTCTGCGTGCCGACCAATGACGTCGGGAATTGCATGCCGCTGGCAATGCCGCTGAGCAACATAAACAGACTGCTGAGCAAGAAGGCCTGGGGCGGACTGAAAGCCATGCCGAGAATCGAGATCGGCATCAGCACCGCCCCTACCAGGATCATCGGTTTGTAGCGCCCGGTCACCGAGGTGCGGCGTCCGGCGAAATAAGCCCCGATCGGCAAGCCCATGGCCAGCGGCAACAGGTGCAGCGCGGCGCTGTCGGCCCCGGCGCCGGTGACGCTCTGGAAGCGCAGCGGCATCAGCACGATCAGCGAGATGGCCTGGAAACTGGTGAAGAAAATCGTGCACCAGCACAGGATCGCGTTGCGGTTGGCAAACAGGTGCATCGGCAGCAACGGCTCCCGCGCCCGGCGCTCATGCCAGACGAACAGCGCCAGCACCAGCACCGCGCACCCGAGCAGGCCCAGCACTTCGGCGCTACGCCATGAGTGGCCCTGACCGACTTGCGTGATGCCCAGCAGCAAGGCGGTCAAACCGATAATCATCAGCAACGTGCCGAGGTAATCGATGATCGGTTGGCGTTGTGGCACGGGCAAACCCACCAGTGTGCGATTGGCCACCAGCCAGGCCCCGATGCCCAGCGGCAGGTTGATCAGAAATACCCAGCGCCACGATAGGTATTCGGTCATGTAACCGCCGAGCACCGGGCCGGCAACACTCGCCACGGCGTACATGCTGCTGAAATAACCCTGATAACGACCGCGCTCCCGGGGCGGGACGATATCCCCGATGATCGCCTGGCTGACCGAAATCATCCCGCCCGCACCGATGCCCTGGATGATTCGCGCCAGCACCAGTTGTTCCATGCTTTGGGCCATGCCGCAGAACAGCGAGGCGAGGGTGAACAGCCCCATTCCGAACAGCATCAACTTGCGTCGGCCGTACAGGTCGCCGAGCTTGCCGTAGATCGGCACCGCCACGGTCATCGCCACCATGTAGCCGGAAATCACCCAGGCCAGCAGGCTGACGTCCTTGAATTGCGCGGAGATGGCCGGCATGGAAACGGCGACGATGGTCTGGTCCAGTGCGCCGAGAAAGATCGCCAGCATCAGGGCGATCAACACGCTGCGAATAGCCGGTTTAGGCGTTTCAGGCTGGTTGAGATTGGTCACGGTGGAACCTGCGGGCAGTGAGTGTCCCGCACGAGGCAATGGCGAGCGGGGATGCTCGCCAGTGTAAGTCGGTAGGAGGCTATTCGATAGCCTCATAAGGAAGCCCGACGTAATTTTCTGCAATGGTTTTTCGACCGGCTTCGGAGTGTACGAAGTAATCCAGTTCCGACTCGCAGATGCGCTGGCTGAAGGCGTCGTGATCATCGAAGCGGTGCAGCATCGACGTCATCCACCAGGAAAACCGTTCGGCTTTCCAGACCCGGCGCAGGCAGATCTCAGAGTATTTCTCCAGCAGATCTAGGCGTCCCTCGGTGTACGCCTTTTGCAAAATGGTGAACAAGGTGCTGACGTCGCTGGCTGCCAGGTTCAGGCCTTTGGCGCCAGTGGGCGGGACGATGTGCGCCGCGTCGCCGACCAGGAACATCCGCCCGTACTGCATCGGTTCGACCACAAAACTGCGCAGGGGCGCGATGCTTTTTTCGATGGACGGCCCGGTCACAAGAGTATCGGCCAGCGCCGCAGGCAGGCGCGATTTGAGCTCCTCCCAAAAGCGCTCATCCGACCAGGCCTCGACCTTCTCGTCGGCCGGCACCTGAAGGTAGTAACGCGTGCGGGTTGCCGAACGCATGCTGCACAAGGCAAAACCGCGTTCGTGGCGGGCGTAGACCAGTTCGTCATGGACCGGCGGCGTATCAGCGAGAATCCCGAGCCAGCCGAATGGATAGACCCGCTCGAAGACCTTCAGGCACTCGGCAGGAATCGACTGTCGCGCCACGCCATGGAAACCGTCGCACCCGGCGATGTAGTCGCAATCAAGGCGCCAGGTCTCGCCATCCTTCTCAAACGTCACGAACGGTTCTGCGGTTTTCATTGCGTGCGGTACGACGTTGCCGGCCTGGTAAATCGTCTGCGCGCCAGCCTCCCGACGAGCGGCCATCAGGTCCCGGGTGACTTCGGTCTGACCGTAGATCATCACGGTTTTGCCACCGGTCAGGGCTTGCAGATCGATGTGTACCCGGCGTCCGTCGAGGGCCAGCTCGAAACCGCCATGGACCAGCCCTTCGGCATCCATGCGCTGACCCACCCCGGCCTGACGCAAAAGCTCTACCATGCCTTGTTCGAGGACACCGGCGCGGATTCGGCCGAGCACATAGTCGGGGGTCTGTCGTTCAAGGATCAGGGTGTCGATTCCGGCGTTATGCAGCAATTGGCCGAGCAGCAAACCGGAGGGGCCGGCGCCAATGATGGCGATTTGGGTTTTCAGCGTTTTCATTGTTTTTATGACTCGCAAGCTTCACGCGACCACGGCCGGTGAATGATTTTTATGGATCGAGTGCTTGCATTTTTCCCTTGCGGGTCTGTCAATTGAAGGTGAAAACTGAGCCGATACCTGTACATTCTGCCAATCGGTGCGATTATCGCCCGTAACCCTCTGAGGCCTGGATTGAAGTGATGAACAAGCCTGACCTACCTTCGATTCCAGTGTTCAAGCTCTACGGTGAAAGCCTGGACTGGCCGACCCCCGACTTGCTGCACTGTGAAACCATTTCCAAACGCAGCCGCGAACATCAATGGGAAATCAAACCCCATCGTCACGCTGATTTGTGCCAGTTGCTCTTCGTATTCAAAGGTCAGGCAGAGCTTGAAATCGAAGGCAAACACACGGAGCTGACCGAACCGGCGATCCTGATCCTGCCGCCGTTATCGGTGCATGGTTACCGGTTTTCCGAGGACGTCGAAGGGTTCGTCGTGACCCTGGCCGCGCCATTGATTGCCCATCTTCAGGCGCAACTGGGCAACTCGGTGAACGCGCTGGCCCAAGCCGAAAGTTATCCGGCGGGCAAGGACAGCGACTACCTCAACAGCCTGTTTTCAGCGCTGCAAGAGGAATACACCGGGCACCAGCCTGCGCGTGAAATGCTCATGCATTCGCTGGTCAGCGTGATCATGGTGTGGGTCAGCCGCCAGGTGATTTCGCGCCGCGCTGCCAGTCAGCGTCCGCACCGTGCCCGGGAGTACCTCAACGGTTTTATCCAGCTGGTGGAAGAGACCTACCGTCAGCACGTCAAGGTCGAGGACCTGGCGCATCGGCTGGGGATCTCCGTGTCGCACCTCAACGGCACCTGTCGTGAGCTGGCGGGGCAACCGGCGTTGCAGATCATGCACGAGCGACAGTTGCTGGAAGCCAAGCGCTTGCTGACCTACACCAGCATGACCATTTACGAAATGTCCGACGTGTTGGGGTTTTCCGATCCGACCAACTTCACACGCCTGTTCCGGCGTCGGGTAGGGATCTCGCCCAAGGCTTTTCGCGACCGCTTGAAGGCCGATCAGGACAACGAGGCCTGACCGCCTTCGTTACCGAAGGGCGTTGAGGGTCGCGTTGTGGGGAATGCAGCGCTCGAAGTTACAACTCGCGTAGTCGCGGGGCAGTTGTCGCAACTGCTCGACACGCCAGGCGGCGGTGCCATACAGCGCCAGCGTCGCCGCGCAGGTGACGAAAATGGCGAGGTATCTTCTTGTTTTGGTGTTCATGGCGTTGACCTCTGAACGAATACCCTCCGGTATTACTTTGAGCATAGGTCAGCGGGAGTGAGTTGCCAGTGACAGGGCTTTTGTATGTACCCCGACATTCAGAACACTGATACCCCCCTGTGGGAGTGCGCCTGCTCGCGATAGCGGAGTGTCAGGCAACAAAGATGTCAGATTTCAGACCGTCATCGCGAGCAGGCTCGCTCCCACAAGGGGAGTGGAGTCGAGCGCAAAGGCTGCGGTATCACCAATCAAACTGTGGGAGCGAGCCTGCTCGCGAAACCGGAGTGGCCGGCAACAAATATTTCAT
>NZ_JASCOM010000362.1:0-4487 GCF_029959925.1 Pseudomonas sp. PS02303 | reverse complement strand
GACGGCGGCACAGTCAACATTGAGGTGCCTGACACACCGCCATCGCGAGCAGGCTCGCTCCCACATGGATTATGAGTGTTCTTTTGCGTCGGGTTTGGCCAGCAGGGTGTAGATGCACGGCAACACGAACAGCGTAAATAACGTCCCGATCGACATTCCGGTTGCGATCACCATGCCGATATCAAACCGGCTGACCGCGCCCGCGCCCGTGGCGATGATCAATGGCACCATGCCGAATACCATCGCCGCCGTGGTCATCAACACCGGGCGCAGCCGGATTGCAGCAGCTTCTTCCACCGCTTCGCGAGGTGTCAGGCCTTTCTCTCTGCGCAGCTGGTTGGCGAACTCGACGATCAGGATCCCGTGCTTGGTGATCAGGCCGATCAAGGTCACCAGGCCCACTTGGGTATAAATGTTCATGCTCGACCAACCCAGGAACAGTGGAATCAACGCGCCACAGATCGACAGCGGCACTGTCACCAGAATCACCAGCGGGTCACGGAAGCTCTCGAACTGGGCCGCGAGGACCAGGAAAATGATCGCCAGCGCCAGGGCGAAGGTCACCCACAGCGCGCTGCCTTCCTGGACATATTGGCGCGAGGCGCCGGCGTAATCCATGGCAAAACCGGCCGGCGCTTCTTCCAGCGTAATCTGTCGCACGACATCGATGGCTTCACCCATGCTGACCAGCGGCACACCTGACAGGATGGCCGAGTTGAGCTGCTGGAACTGGTTCAACTGCCGTGGACGCGCCCGATCGCTGACGGTGATCAGGGTCGACAGGGCCAGCAGTTGGCCTTGGTTGTTTTTCACGTAGTAGTTGTTCAACCAGTCCGGGTTGTCGCGGAACGGTCGTTCGACCTGAGCGATGACCTTGTAGCTACGACCCTCAATGGTGAAACGGTTGATTTCCGCCTGTCCCAGCAATGTGGCCAGTGTTCCGCCCAGGTCCTGCATGGACACGCCCATCTGCGCGGCCTTGGCGCGATCGATGTCCACGACGACTTCGGGTTTGTCGAAGGCCAGGTCGACATCGACAAAGGCGAACTTGCCGGACTCCATCGCCCGTTTTTTCACCCGGTCCATCACTTGCAGCAGCGCTTCGTAATCGTTGGCCGTGTTGATGACGAACTGAAACGGCAACCCTTCACCCGTGCCGGGCAACGAGGGCAGGTTGAAGCCGAAGACCTGCAGTCCGGCAATGCCCTCCAGTTTGCGCTGGACCTCGGGCAGGATGGCCATCTGCGTGCGGTCGCGCTCGTTCCACGGTTTGAGCAGGAAACCGCCAATCCCCGATTGCACGCCGTTGAATCCATTGATCTGGAACGAAGAGTAGTACTCGGGAAACTCCTTGAAGATCGTGATGAATTCGTCAGTGTAAGTGTTCAGGTAATCGAGGTTGGCCGGTTGCGGGGCGTTGGCCAGCATGAAAATGATGCCCTGATCTTCGTCGGGCGCCAGTTCCGACTTGGTGAACTTGAGCAGCACCGGAATCAGGCACAGCACAATCACCGCAAACACCAGGACCACCGGCCGGGTGTTGAGGGTGCCGTGGAGCATGCTTTGGTATCGGCGCTTGAGGCCTTCAAAAATCAGGTCCAGGCGGTGCGCGAGGCCGCTGGGATTTTCGTCGTGGCGCAGGAGCAAGGCACACATCATCGGCGACAGGGTCAACGCGACCACGCCGGAAATCACCACCGCACCGGCCAGCGTCAGGGCGAACTCCTTGAACAGCGCCCCCGTGAGCCCGGTCAGAAAACCGATGGGCGCATACACTGCCGCCAGGGTGATGGTCATCGAAACCACCGGCATGGCGATTTCCCGGGCACCTTCGATGGCCGCATCCAGCGGCTTCTTGCCTTCCTCGATGTGTCGGTGAATGTTCTCCACCACCACAATGGCATCATCCACCACCAGCCCGATCGCCAGCACCATCGCCAGCAGTGTCAGCAGGTTGATCGAGTAGCCCATCATCTGCATGAAGAACATCACGCCGATCATCGACAGCGGAATGGTGACCACCGGGATCACCACCGAACGTAGCGCCCCGAGAAACAGAAACACCACCACGATCACGATCAGCACGGCTTCGAAGAGGGTTTTCACCACTTCATCGATTGAGGCCTGGATGAACAGCGTGGCGTCGTAAGCGATTTCTCCTTTGAGGTTCGGCGGCAACTGGGCTTCCAGCTCCGGCATGATCTTGCGCACTTCCTTGATCACGTCCAGCGGGTTGGCGCCCGGCGTGGCCTTGATGCCGATGTACACCGAGGGAGTGCCACCGAACGAACTGATCGAGTCGTAGTTTTCCGCGCCCATCTCAACCCGCGCCACATCGCTGAGCAGCACCCGGCTGTCACCCTCGACCTTGAGCGGAATCGCAGCGAACGCTTCAGCGGACTTGAGTTCGGTGTTGGCATTGATGCTGGTGACGACGTACTCGCCTTTCACTTCACCGGCCGCAGAGAGGAAGTTGTACTGGCGCACCGCGTTGGTCACGTCGCTGGCGGCCAGGCCGAAACCGGCCAGCTTCACCGGGTCCAGCCACAGGCGCATGGCGAACACCTGGTTGCCGAGAATCTCGGCTTCGGCCATGCCCGGCAGGGTCGCCAGTTTTGGCTGGATGACCCGCGACAGGTAATCGGTAATCTGCGGGTTGCTCAGCTCCTTGCTGAAGAAACTGATGTACATGAGGGCCGAGGCGTCGGCGGCTTCCTTGCTCAGCACCGGGTCTTCGGCGTCCTGAGGCAGCCGGTTCTTCACCTCGTTGGCCTTGGCCAGCAGCTCGGTGAACAGGCGGTCGCTGTTGGAGCCGATGCGCGCGTAGATCGAGATCACCGAGAAGTTCTGGCGACTGACCGAGGTCATGTAGTCGATGCCCTCGGCGCTGGCCAGGCTTTGCTGCATCGGTTGGGTGATGTAGCCCTGGATGGTTTCGGCGTTGGCCCCGGGGTACGCCGTGGTAACCGTGATCAGGGCGTTTTCCATTTGCGGGTATTGGCGCAGCGGCAGCTTGCTCCAGGCCTGGAAGCCCAGCAGCACAATCAACAGGCTGACCACGGTGGCGAGCACCGGGCGGCGGATGAACGGATCGGTAAAAGCCATGAGGATTCCTTGATCAGTCAGTACGTGGCTGACTGTTCTTATCGGTCAGGGTCTTGTCGTCGCTGATGGCAATGTGTGCGCCGTTGTCCAGTTTGATCTGACCGGCCGTGACCACTTTTTCGCCGTTCTGCAAGCCTTTGGTAATCACCACGAGCCCGTCGCGCCGCTCGCCGGTTTCGATGAAACGCCGTTCGGCGATCAGGATCGGCTGGCCCTTGTCGTCTTTTTCGAGGCTGCCGTCTTCGGCTTTTTTCTGCGCGACGACGTAGAGCGAGTTGCCGTACAGCGTGTACGTGATCGCGCTTTGCGGCACGACGATGCGCGGCTGCGGGTCGGGCTGCATCACCTGCAGGCTGGCGTACATGCCCGGCAGCAGATTGCCGTCGGGGTTGGCCAGGGTTGCGCGGACCTGAACATTGCGGGTGCTGTTTTCGACTTTCGGGTTGATCGCGCTGATGGTGCCGGGGAAGGTCTGTGTCGGGTAGGCCGAGACAATGATCTGCACCGACTGGCCGACGCCGATCTTCGGCACCGACTGCTCGGGTACGAAAAAGTCGACGTAGAGGCTGCTGAGGTCTTGCAGGGTGGCGATCATGGTGCCGCTGGCGAGATAGTCACCGATGTCCACCTGACGAATACCGATGGTCCCGCTGAACGGTGCGAGCAAGCGTTTTTTGGCCAGCGCCGCCTTGAGCTGATTCACCGTGGCCCGGCTCTTTTTCAATATCGCCGAGAGCCGGTCAAACTCGCCTTTGGAAATGGCTTGGCTGCCCACCAATTGGCTGCCGCGACCGTAATCGAGCTGCGCCAACCCCAGGTCGGCTTGAGCGGTTTCGAGCAGGGCGGTTTCTACCACGCTATCAAGCAGAAGCAGCGGTTGGCCGGCCTTGACCTTCTGGCCTGACTCGAACTGCAAATCGATGACGGTGCCGTCGGTCTCCAGGCTCAGGTCCACGCCTTGCAGCGCCTTGAGGGTGCCGACGCTTGGCAGGCGAGCTTGCCACGGACGTTCCACGGCAGTGGTCGCGGCGACACTGATCGGCGGTTTCGGCGCGGAAAAGCCTTGAATCATCGTGTAGATGGAGAAGGCTTTATAACCGGCCAGGATCAGCACGATCAGCAGAACAACACCCAACATGATCAGCATGCGGCGACGCAGCATATTTCCACTTCCTTGGAGAAAATCAGGTGAGACAGTGGGGCACATTATCTGAGTCGCAGGGTGATTCCAACTGGAAGAAATTACAGGCGAGGCCTTCGAGCGCCTGTCACTCAAGGGGACTAACGAACGATGAATAACCTGTGGCGAGGGAGCTTGCTCCCGCTGGACTGCGCAGCAGTCCCATTTTGGGGCCGCTTCGCAGCCCAGCGGGAGCAAGCTC
>NZ_JASCOM010000361.1:0-4542 GCF_029959925.1 Pseudomonas sp. PS02303 | reverse complement strand
GAGCAGGCTCGCTCCCACAGGGGGCTGCGGCGCACACAAATCCAATGTGGGAGCGAGCCTGCTCGCGATGAGGCCATTGGAAACAATGAAGGTCTTGAGCGGTACTTGCATCTTCAGTCCCCCACCCGCATAAATTACCCAATGAATCTGCCCATCCCCACGGACGCGGCCCTGGCAGGCTTCCACCCCGCCGTCAGCGCCTGGTTCAGCAATACCTTCCCGACGGTCACCGCCGCCCAGGCCCGGGCGTGGCCGTTGATCCGCCAGCACCGCTCGACCCTGATCGCCGCGCCCACCGGGTCCGGCAAAACCCTCACGGCCTTCCTCGCGGTCATTGACGACCTGGTCCATCGCGGCCTGGAAAATGAAGGCGGGTTGCCTGACGAAACCCTGGTGGTCTACGTCTCACCGCTCAAAGCCCTGTCCAACGACATCCAGATCAACCTGCAAAACCCGCTGGCCGGCATCACCGAGCAATTACGCGTCATGGGCCTGCCCGAATTGCAGATCAACACCGCCGTGCGCACCGGCGATACGCCGCAAAAAGACCGCTCGGCCATGCGCCGAACGGCGCCGCACATTCTGGTGACCACCCCGGAGTCCCTCTACGTGCTGCTTGGTTCCGATTCCGGCCGGCAGATGCTCGGTACCACGCGCACGGTGATCGTCGACGAAATCCACGCCATCGCCGCCAGCAAACGCGGCAGCCATCTGGCCTTGAGCCTCGAACGATTGCAGGCGCTGTGCGCGGTCCCGCTGATGCGGATAGGCCTGTCTGCCACGCAAAAACCCATCGAAGCGGTCTCGCGCTTCCTTGTGGGCCGTGACCGCGAGTGCGAAATCATCGACATCGGTCACGCCCGCCCGCGGGATCTGGACATCGAAGTGCCGCCAGTGCCGCTCTCGGCAGTGATGGCCAACGATGTCTGGGAACGGGTCTACGACCGCCTCGCTGCCCTTGCCCGCGAACATCGCACCACGCTGATTTTCGTCAACACCCGACGCCTGGCCGAGCGCCTGAGCCGGCACTTGAGCGAACGCCTCGGCAAGGAGGCCGTCGCCGCGCACCACGGCAGCCTGGCCAAGGAGTTTCGCCTCGACGCGGAACAGCGGCTCAAGCGCGGCGAGCTGCAAGTGCTGATCGCCACGGCCTCGCTGGAACTGGGGATCGACATAGGCGACGTCGACCTGGTGTGCCAGATCGCCTCGCCGCGCTCGATTGCCGGTTTTCTGCAACGGGTCGGCCGCTCCGGGCACCAGGTCGGCGGCACGCCCAAGGGCCGTTTGTTCGCCACCACCCGAGATGACTTGATCGAATGCGCCGCCCTGCTCGACTGCGTGCGCCGTGGCGAACTCGACACCCTGCAGATTCCCAAGGCGCCGCTGGATGTCTTGGCGCAGCAGATCATCGCCGAAGTCAGCTGCCAGGAATGGCAGGAGCAGGCCTTACTGGAGATGTTCCGCAAAGCCTCGCCCTACGCCGACCTCGACGAAAAGCATTACCAGGCGCTGCTGAATATGCTCGCCGAGGGCTACAACGGTCGCCAGGGGATTCGCAGCGCCTACCTGCACCGCGACGCCGTGACCCGCACGTTGCGCGGTCGTCGGGGCAGCAAACTGACGGCGGTGACCAGCGGCGGAACGATTCCGGACAACGCCGATTACAGCGTGCTGCTGGAGCCTCAGGGGCTGAACATCGGCAGCGTCAACGAAGACTTTGCCGTGGAAAGCATCGCCGGGGATATCTTCCAGTTGGGCAATACGTCGTACCGGATCCTGCGCGTCGAAACCGGCAAGGTCCGGGTCGAAGATGCTCAGGGCCAGCCGCCGACCATTCCGTTCTGGCTTGGGGAAGCACCGGGACGCAGCGCTGAATTGTCATTCGCCGTCGCGCGCCTGCAAGCGCAGCTCGATGACCTGCTCGGCGCCACACCGGGTAACTTGCAACCGGCCATCGACTGGCTGACCGACACCCTCGGCCTGAACCTCGCCAGCGCCGAGCAACTGGTGGATTACCTGGCCCGCGCACGCCTGACATTGGGCGCCCTGCCCTCGCAAGACACGCTGCTGATGGAACGGTTTTTCGACGAATCCGGCGGCACGCAACTGATCATCCACTCGCCGTTCGGCAGTCGCATCAACCGCGCCTGGGGCCTGGCCTTGCGCAAGCGGTTCTGCCGCACCTTCAACTTCGAATTGCAGGCCGCCGCCAGCGAAGACGCAATCGTGCTGTCGCTGTCCACCAGCCACAGCTTCGAACTCGACGACGTCTGGCGCTATGTTCACAGCAACACCGCCGAGCACCTGTTGATCCAGGCGATACTCGATGCGCCGCTGTTCGGCGTGCGCTGGCGCTGGAACGCCGGGGTCGCACTGGCGCTGCCGCGTTACACCGGAGGGCGCAAAGTCGCGCCGCAGATCCAGCGCATGAAAAGCGAAGACCTGATCGCCAGCGTGTTTCCCGATCAGATTGCCTGCGTGGAAAACCTCGCCGGTGAACGCGAAGTGCCCGAGCATCCGCTGGTGGAGCAAACCCTCGACGATTGCCTGCACGAGGCCATGGACAGCGAAGGCTGGCTGGCGTTGTTGCGGCGCATGGAAAGCGGCGACGTCCGACTGATCAGCCGCGATTTGCCGGCGCCCTCGCCGCTGGCAGCAGAAATCCTCAGCGCCCGCCCCTATACCTTTCTCGACGATGCGCCGCTGGAAGAACGCCGCACCCAAGCGGTGCTCAACCGGCGCTGGACCGACCCGCAGTCCACCGACGACCTCGGTGCGCTGGATGCCGAAGCGATTCAAGCGGTGCGCGACGAAGCCTGGCCAGCCCCGACGGGCGTCGATGAAATGCACGAAGCCTTGATGAGCCTGGCGTGCATCACCGATGCCGAGGCACAGGCCAATGCGCATTGGCTCGACTGGCTCAACGTCCTCGCTGCAAGCGGTCGCACCAGCCGTTTGCAGCTCAATGCCGGGCAATCGCTGTGGTTGGCGTTGGAGCGTCTGACCTGCCTGCGGGCGATTTATCCACAGGCAGATTTGCTGCCTCCGCTGGAGGCGCTGCCGGGATTTGATGAGGTCTGGGAAACGGACGAAGCCGTGCTGGAAGTGATTCGCGCGCGGCTCAGTGCGTTTGGCCCACTGCCGTTGCAAGCGATTGCCGAACCTTTGGGATTGCCGGCCATTGAAGTCACCCAAGCGCTGGCGCAACTGGAGCGCGAAGGTTATGTGCTGCGTGGTCAATTCACCCCTGGCGCCATCGAGGACGAATGGTGTGAGCGGCACCTGCTCGCGCGGATTCATCGCTACACGGTCAAGCGTCTGCGGCGGGAAATCGAGCCGGTGGCGTTGCAGGATTTCATGCGCTTTCTGTTCGACTGGCAGCACTTGTCCGCCGCGACGCAAGGCCAGGGCAACGCGGTGCTGCCGGCCATCGTCGCGCAGTTCGAAGGCTATCCCGCTGCCGCTTCAGCCTGGGACAGCGACCTTCTGCCGATGCGGATCAAAGGCTATTCGGCAAGTTGGCTGGACGACCTGTGCCGCAGCGGCAAGCTGGTCTGGACCCGCCTGACCGCGCGCAACAAGACGGCCGGCACGGCGTTGCGCAGTACACCGATTCTGCTGCTACCGCGCAGCCAGGTCGGGTTGTGGAGCAGCCTGACCGAGCAGACCCCGGTCAGCGAACTGTCGCCCAAGACGCAAAAGGTCTACGAAGCACTCAGCCAACATGGCGCGCTGTTTTTCGATGAGCTGATTCACGAGGCGCACCTGCTGCGCACCGAGCTGGAAATCGCCTTGCAGGAACTGGTCGGCGCCGGACTGGTGAACGCCGACAGTTTCGCCGGCCTGCGAGCGCTGATCACCCCGGCCAGCAAGCGACAGAACCGCAGCAGCCGACGTGGGCGTGGGGCGTTCGTCGGCGGGATGGACGATGCCGGGCGCTGGGCCTTACTGCGACGCGGTCCCGCCGTGCCGGTTGTGGATAACAAACGCCCGACGCCGACGGCGAGCGACACCCTGGAACACATCGCCATGACGTTGCTGAGACGCTACGGCGTGGTGTTCTGGCGCTTGCTGGAGCGGGAAGCGGATTGGTTGCCGAGTTGGCGGGAATTGCTGCGCACATTCCATCGGCTGGAGGCGCGGGGGGAGATTCGCGGTGGGCGCTTTGTCAGTGGCTTGGCCGGGGAGCAGTTTGCGTTGCCTGAGGCGATACCGTTGCTGCGCGAAGTCCGGCGCCGGCCGCATGACGGGAGTTTGATCGCGGTGTGCGGGGTTGATCCGCTGAACCTTGCCGGGACGTTACTGCCCGGAGCGAAGGTGCCGGCGTTGGCGAGTAATCGGCTGGTGTATCGAGATGGGTTGCCGGCGGCGGCCGAGATTGCTGGCAAGCAGGTTTTCTGGGTCGAGCTGGATCAGCAATCGGCTGCTGAATTACACAGCAAGCTGATCCGCCACAATCCCCTGTAGGAGCGAGGCTTGCCCGCGAAGAACGAAGACACTGTTCTACTGATACACCGCGGTGCGCCCTTCGCGGGCAAGCCT
>NZ_JASCOM010000360.1:0-4628 GCF_029959925.1 Pseudomonas sp. PS02303 | reverse complement strand
GAGCAGGCTCGCTCCCACATTGGCTTTGTGCGAAACGCAAAACGCTCAGCCAACAATTAGCTCTGTGGGAGCGAGCCTGCTCGCGATGGCAACACCTCGACTTCCCGCCAATGCTGTTAAACTCCCGCGCCAAATTCCCTCCTGCAAGGCGCACAGCATGTCTTCCTTGAATCAGGCGCTGCGCGCCGCCCTCGATCATCGCCAGGACCTGCTCGCCGAGCTGCATCAGCAAGGCACCGATTGCTATCGCCTGTTCCACGGCAGCCAGGAAGGCGCCGGCGGCCTGACCATCGACCGCTACGGCCCGCAACTGCTGGTACAAAGCTTCCACCAGGCGCTGGAACGTGACGCACTGCTGCAACTGCACGAGAGCGTCAATCAACACCTGGGCCTCGATACGCTGCTGGTCTACAACGACCGTTCCCGGGGCAACTCGCGTATCGACCGCGAAGACACCGTCTACCGCGCCGACGAGGCAGCCCTGCAAGACTTGATCGGCCACGAATGGGGCCTGAACTATCGGGTTCGCGGTCGTCATGCCGGCCAGGATCCGCTGCTGTTTCTCGACCTGCGCAACACGCGCGGCTGGGTCAAGGAGCACAGCAAAAACAAAAGCGTGCTCAACCTGTTCGCCTACACCTGTGGTGTCGGCCTGAGTGCTGCGGCCGGCGGGGCAAGTGAGGTGTGCAACCTGGATTTCGCCGAGGGCAATCTGGCGGTCGGCCGCGAGAACGGTCTGCTCAATCCGCAATTGCCTGCAATGGAGTTCATCCAGTCCGATTACTTCCCGGCCATCCGCCAACTGGCGGGGCTGCCGATCAGTCAGCGACGCGGGCAGAAACTGCCGAGTTACACGCGTCTCGACCAGCGTCAGTACGACCTGGTGCTGCTCGATCCACCCGCCTGGGCCAAGAGCGCGTTCGGTACGGTCGACCTGCTGCGCGACTACCAGAGCCTGCTCAAACCCGCGCTGCTGACCACCGCCGACAACGGCGTGCTGATCTGCTGCAACAACCTGGCAAAGGTCAGCATGGACGATTGGCGCGAGCAGGTTTTACGTTGCGCAGAGAAGGCCGGGCGGCCTGTGCGTGAGTGGACGGTGATGAAACCGGGCGGTGATTTCCCGTCGATGGATCAACAGCCGCCGCTGAAGACGTTGATTCTGCAACTCTGATCACGCAGGAAATTTCCTACGCAAATTTCTGAAAAACCAGAAGAGTGCGTTCACTTCGGAACCGGAATCGCGTGCCATACTCCAACGCACTCCGATTCAGACAGATGAAGCCACACATGCCCAAAGGATTGATTCGCGCTATTGGCGCATTGTTGACTGCTCTGGCCCTTTATAGCCTGCTGGGGTTTCTGATTTTGCCGGGCATCGCGTTGCGGGTCGCCAACCAGCAATTGGCCAATTACGCCACGATGCCCGCGACGATTTCCCGGGTCGAACTCAACCCCTTCAGCCTGGAAGTGACCCTCTGGGGCCTGGTCATCGGTGAGCCGGGCAAAGAACAGGTCGGTTTCGAACGCCTGTACGCCAACCTGCAGATCGACAGCCTGTGGACCAAGGCGCTGCACCTGTCCGATATCGAAATGGACAAACCCAAGACCGAAATCCTTTTCGGCAAGGACGGCAAGCTCAATCTGCTGGGCCTGTTCAAGATCCCCGCCAGCGAACCGACCCCGGCCGACCCGGAAGCCAAGCCGTTCCCGTTGCGTATCGAGCGGATCAAACTGGCGGGCGGCAATGTGCACTTTCAGGATTTGCGCCCCAGCGAACCCATCGAATTCCTCTACGACAAACTCGACTTCGAGCTGAAGAACCTCAGCACGCTGCCGGAAGACAGTGCCGACATGACGTTGGTAGCCATCGGCCCGGGCGGTGGGCAGCTCGACTGGACCGGTAACTTCAGCCTGATCCCGATTGCCTCCGAAGGTAAGCTCAAGATCACCGACGGCAAGATGAAAGCCTTCTGGCCCTATGTGCGTGACGCGTTGCCCCTGGTGCTCGAAGACGGGGTCGTCAACCTGAGCACTGACTACAAGCTCAACTTGTCCAAGGAAACCGAGCTGCTGCTGAGCAACGTCGCCGTCAGCGTCGCGCCATTTGCCATCAAGGCCCCGGACGGTCGACCACTGGCCAAACTCGAGCGCCTGGACATCAGTGAAACCACGGTGGACCTGGCCAAACAGCAAGTGGTGGTCGGCAAGATCCGTAGCAATAAACTGGAAACCTGGGCCGCCCTGGAAGCCGACGGACAACTCGACTGGCAAAAGTTGTTCGCCAGCCAACCATCCAAAGCTGCAGTAAAAGCCAACGCCGAACCGGCGAAAACGCCGGCGGCAGCCGATTCGCCTGAAGCCGAACCCGCGCCACCGAGCAAACCGTGGCAAGTGCTGCTCAAAGACGTGCAACTGCGCAATTACCAGGTGCATCTGGCCGACCGCAAGGCACAACCGGCCGTGGCACTGGATGTCGGTCCGCTGAACCTCGATTTGCAGAATTTCGACAGCCTCAACGGCTCGCCTTTCAACCTCAAGCTCGACACCGGCGTGGGCAAACAGGGCAAGCTTATGGCCGACGGCGTGGTCAATCTGGCACCGGTCAGCGCCAAACTGAATGTGCAAACCAAAGACATCGACCTGCGTGTCGCCCAGTCCTACATCAACCCGTTCATTCGCCTGGAGCTGCGCAGCGGCATGCTCGGCAGTGATCTGGCAGTCGATCTGAAAAGCACCGAGCCATTGGCATTCAGCGTCACCGGTAAAGCGCAGGTCGATCAACTGCACACCCTCGACACCCTCAAGACCCGCGACTTCCTCAAGTGGCAGCAGCTGGTGCTCGAAGGTCTGAACTATCAGCATGGCGACAGCCTGTCGATCGACAAGGTCAACCTGTTCCAGCCTTACGTGCGTTTCATGATCAACGATGACCGCACCACCAACATCGATGACCTGCTGATCCCGCAACCGGCCGACACCGCAGCTGCCAAGACAGCCGCCAGCAAACCCGCCAGCAAGGACAAACCGCTGGGCATCCACATTGGCGGCATTGCGATCAATGACGGTTCGGCGAACTTCGCCGACTTCAGCCTGACCCCGAACTTCGCCACGGCGGTGCAACAACTCAACGGTCAGATCGGCACCATCGACAGCCGTCAGGCGAAACCGGCCAGCGTCGATATCAAAGGCAAGGTCGACCGTTACGCGCCCGTGACCATCAAGGGTTCGGTCAATCCGTTCGACCCGATGGCCAGCCTCGACATCGCCACCAGTTTCAAACGTGTGGAACTGACCACGCTGACGCCCTACTCCGGCAAGTTTGCCGGGTACCGCATCCGCAAGGGCCGGCTCAATCTCGACCTGCACTACATCATCGTCAAGGGCCAGCTCAAGGCCGAAAACAAAGTGGTGGTCGAACAACTGCAATTGGGTGAAAAAGTCGACAGTCCGGACGCTGTGAGTCTGCCGCTGAAACTGGCGATCGCGTTGCTCAAGGACGTCGACGGCAAGATTTCAATTGAGCTGCCGGTGACCGGCGACCTGAACAACCCGCAGTTCAGCGTCATGCCGATTGTCTGGCAGACCCTGCGCAACCTGATCGTCAAGGCGGCTGCCGCACCGTTCAAAATGATAGGCGGGCTGGTCAGTGGCGGGGGTTCAGAAGATTTGGGCACTGTCTCGTTTGCGCCGGGCTCCAGTGAGCTGAGCAAGGACGCCGAGGGTTCGTTGATCAAACTGTCCCAGGCCCTCAAGGAACGCCCTGCCCTGCGCCTGGAAATCGAAGGCACCGCAGCCGCCAGCAGCGACGGTCCGCTGATTGCCGAGCAACGGCTTGAGCGCGAATACCAGTACAACTACTACAAAATGCTCCAGCGACGCGGTGACAAGGTTCCGGCCCAGGCTTCATTGCTGCAAGTGCCGGACGGCGAGAAAGGTCCGCTGCTGGAGGGGATCTACCGCACGCGCCTGAAGACCCAGCCACCGGCTGAGTGGAAGGATCTGGGCAAGGAAGAGCGCACCGCCAAAATGCGCGCAGACGTGATCAAATTCTGGAGCACCAGCGACGTGCTGTTACGTCAGCTGGGTCAGGAACGCGCCAGCAGCATCAAGGATTACCTGGTGGACAAGGCCCAGATGGCCGATGACCGTGTCTACTTCATCGACGCCCAACTGGGCGAGGCGGAAAGTGACGGTCGGGTGGTAACGCCGATGCACCTGGATGCCGAGTGATGTTCAGACAAGTGTTGATCAGCCTGACCCTGGCGCTGGCGGCCAGTCAGGCCTCGGCGGCCGATACCCTGCGCTGTGGCAGTCAGTTGGTCAGCGTCGGGGACAGGTCCAGCGAAGTGCTGCAGAAGTGCGGTGAACCGGTCAGCCGCGATCTGCTGGGCTACAAGCGCAGCGCCAACCGACGGGAAGAGTTTCAGGTAGAGGAATGGACCTACGGGCCCAATGGCGGGATGTATCAATACCTGCGGTTTGAAGGTAATCGACTGAGACAGATCACCAGCAAGCGCGGTAACTGACTCCGATCCAAAGTGGTTACATCACAAAATGTGGGAGCGAGCCTGCTCGCGATAGCGGTGTGTCATCCAGCATTGATGTTGGCTGACACACCGCTATCG
>NZ_JASCOM010000035.1:0-41832 GCF_029959925.1 Pseudomonas sp. PS02303 | reverse complement strand
GGCCCCATCGCGAGCAGGCTCGCTCCCACCGTGACCGAGTTGAATCAGATCCAATGGGAGCGAGCCTGCTCGTGACGGCGGTGTAACGACTTACGAATACCGCAACGCGTGTGCTGGCTCGATCTTCGCCGCACGCCAGGCCGGGTAGACCGTCGCCAGGAAGCTCAGGACGAACCCCGCCGAGCAGATCAACAACACATCCCCACCCTGCAACTCCGACGGCAAGTTACTGACGAAATACACGTCAGAACTGAAGATGTGCTGGCCACTGACCCGCTCCATCCACCCCACCAGCTCGCTGACGTTCAGCGCCGCTATCACGCCCAGAACGCCACCGATCAAGGTGCCGACAACCCCGATCACCGTGCCCTGCACCATGAAGATCGCCATGATCTGCCGCGGTGTGGCGCCAATGGTGCGCAGGATCGCGATGTCCGCGCCCTTGTCGTTCACCACCATGATCAACGTTGCGATGATGTTGAACGCCGCCACGGCGACGATCATCAGCAACAGCAGGCCGATCATGGTTTTTTCCATCTTCATCGCACTGAACAGACTGCCCTGGGTGTGGGTCCAGTCATCAGCCTTGTAAGCGGTGCCCAGCCCGCCAGCGATATCGCTGGAGACCTTCGGCGCCGCGTACAAATCCTTCACCGCCAATCGCACGCTCTGCACCTGGTTCGGTTCCCAGTGCTGCATCTGCGCGGCATCGGCGACGTGGATCAGCGCCATCGAGCCATCCAGCTCGGCACCGACCTTGAACACGCCCACTACGTTCAGCCGCTGCATGCGCGGGGTAATGCCGCCCGGTGCGTTGCTGACTTCCGGCACGATCAGGGTGATCTTGTCGCCGACATTCAAGCGGAAACGCCGCGCGGTGATTTCACCGATCACCACGCCGAACTCGCCCGGTTTCAACGCATCGAGACGGCCCTGAACGATGTGCTGGGCAACGATCGACACCTTGCCTTCCAGTGCGGGATCTACACCGCTGACCTGAATTGGCTGCATCGTGCCTTTATAGGAGAGCATGCCTTCCATCTCGGTGAACGGCACGGCGGCAGTGACTTCCGGGTTTTTCATCGCGGCGGCGGCCACGGGCTGCCAATCGTCGATCGGCTTCACGCCGACGATGGTCGCGTGCGGCACCATACCGAGGATGCGCGAGCTCATTTCGCGCTGGAAGCCGTTCATCACCGACAGCACCACGATCATCGCCAGCACGCCGAGGGCGAGGCCGATCATCGAGGTCATCGAGATGAAGGAAACAAAGCGATTGCGGCGCTTGGCGCGGGTATAGCGCGTGCCGATAAAGATCGATAACGGTCTGAACATTCGCTGGGGCACCGTATAAAAATAAAAGACCCGACGTACTGTTCAGCACGCCGGGTTTCGGCCAATCAGATGGGCGTCAGGCAACCTTCCTGCAAATGCAGGACGCGATCCATCTGGCGAGCCAGGTTCATGTCGTGAGTCACCACCAGGAACGCCGTGCGCATCGAGGTGCTGAGTTCCAGCATCAAATCCTGAATGCCCTGGGCTGTGTGGGAGTCGAGGTTGCCGGTCGGCTCGTCGAGCATCACCAGGCCTGGCTTGTTCACCAAGGCGCGGGCGATGGCAACGCGCTGACGTTCGCCGCCGGACAGTTCAGACGGTTTGTGCTCCAGGCGATGGCCAAGCCCTACCCGCTCCAGCAACGCAGTCGCACGCTGGCGCGCTTCCGGAATCGCAGTCTTGCCGATTAGCAGCGGCATGCAGACGTTTTCCAGCGCGGTGAACTCAGGCAGCAAATGGTGGAACTGGTAGACGAAACCCAGCGACCGGTTGCGCAGCAGGCCGCGATTCTTCTCGCTCAGGGCCGACAGCTCTTCGCCATCGAGCCAGACGCTGCCCTTGGTCGGCGTGTCGAGACCGCCCAACAGGTTGAGCAAGGTACTTTTGCCCGAACCCGAGGTGCCGACAATCGCCACGCGCTCACCCGGATGCAACTCCAGTTGCAGACCGGCCAGCACTTCTACCGACTCCGGGCCTTCCTCATAGGACTTGCCCAGGTTGCGGCAGCTCAAGATTGCTTTATCACTCATACCCAACTCACTCATAACGTAGCGCCTCCGCAGGCTGGGTGCGCGCGGCACGCCAGGCTGGATACAGGGTGGCGAGGAAACTCAGGACCAACGCGGCGGCGCAGACCATCAACACGTCCTGGCTCTGCACTTGCGACGGCAGGTAATCGATGAAATACACGTCGGCGTTCAGGAATTTGTGGCCGATCAACCCTTCGAGGGCCGAGATCGCAGCGCTGACGTTCAACGCGGCGAAGATCCCGACCACGGCGCCGATCAGCGTGCCGATCACGCCAATGACCGTGCCCTGGACCATGAAGATCGCCATGATCTGCCCCGGCGTGGAGCCCAGGGTTCGCAGAATCGCGATGTCACCCTTCTTGTCGTTCACCACCATCACCAGCGTGGAAATGATGTTGAAGGCCGCAACGGCGACGATCAGCAGCAACAGCAGGCCGATCATGGCTTTTTCCATGCGGATCGCCTGATACAGATTGCCGTGGGTACGGGTCCAGTCGCGGGCGTAGAAATGGTCCTCACCGAGTTGCTGGGCGATATTCCACGCCGTGCGCGGGGCCTGGAACAGGTCATCGAACTTCAGGCGGATGCCCTGGACCTGATCCGGCTTCCAGCGATGCATTTTCGCCAGATCCTGCAGGTTGGTGACACCCAGGTACCCGTCGATCTCACCGGCGCCGACATGGAAAATGCCGACCACGGTAAAGCGTTTCATGCGCGGGAACATCCCGGCCGGGGTCACCGTGACTTCCGGTGCCACGAATGTCAGCTTGTCGCCAACCGCGGCGCCAAGCTTGGCGGCCGCCTTGTCACCGATGACAATGCCGAAGCTGCCCGGCGTGAGGTCGTCGAGTTTGCCCTGCTGCATGAAGTTATCAATGATCGAGACCTGGCGTTCCAGCGCAGGGTCGATGGCATTGAGCAGGACTTTGGAGACCTTGCCGTTGTTGGTCAGCAAACCCTGCATCTGGGTGAACGGCGCAACGGCCGTCACCTGCGGGTTCTGCTTGACCTTGGCGGCCAGGCTTTGCCAGTCGCTGATCGGTTCACCGGACTCGATGGTCGCGTGGGGCACCATGCCCAGCACGCGGGTGCGCATCTCATGATCGAAGCCGTTCATGACCGAAAGCACGACGATCATCACGACCACGCCGAGGGCGAGTCCGATCATCGAGGTCAGGGAAATGAATGACACAAAATGATTGCGGCGCTTTGCACGGGTATAACGCGTGCCAATAAATACGAAGAGAGGTCTGAACATGTCGGGGCTTGTTCGGAGGGAAAAGGAACGTCCTTGTGGCGGGGGTCGATAACCAGCTTTACACTCAGACCACCGCCGCTACCATGGGTTCGCCATGTCGACATTAGATGAAGAAGATCGCCGCGAATACTACCGTATCGAGGACACGATCGCACTGGAAATTCGGCCCCTGTCCGCTCCCGAAGCCGCAGGCCAGGAAGTGTTGCAGGATGCTTCCCCACTGTTCAACTTGCTCAGCGAACTGCACCTGAGCGAATTCGAGTCGCAACACCTGCTGCGCCAGATCAGTGAGCGCGACCGCAACCTCGCTGCGTTCCTGAAATCCCAGAACAAACGCATCGATCTGCTGAGCCAGGTGATCGCCATCACCGTACTCGGGCAGATCGGCGAGCCGCAGCCGGTGATCATTTCCGAAGGCGGTATCGACTTCCAGCATCCGACGCCCATCGCCGTGGGCGCGCACCTGTCGGTCAAACTGGTGCTGATGCCACAAGCCCTCGGCCTGTTGCTGCGGGCCAAGGTCACGCATTGCGATCGCAAGGCTGGCGCCTACGACGTTGGCACCGAGTTCGAATACCCGACCGACGCCCAGCGCCAATTGCTGGCCCGCTACATTTTGCAGAAGCAGGCCCAGGAACGACGTCTGGCCCGCGAAAACGAATCAGGCATTTAATTTAAGGAAGAACCGTGACCCTCATCTACGGCCATCGCGGCGCCAAGGGCGAAGCACCGGAAAACACGCTGACCAGTTTCCAGCAATGCCTCAAGCATGGCGTGCGCCGCTGTGAACTGGACCTGCACCTGTCCATGGACAACGAGTTGATGGTCATCCACGACCCGACACTCAAGCGCACCACCGACCGACGCGGCAAGGTCGTCGAGCACACGGCGGCCGAGCTGGTGACCTACGACGCACGCAAGGGCGGGCCGGGCTGGATCAAGCCTTGCCCGATCCCCACGCTGGAAGAGTTGTTCGAGAAATGCGATTTCGAGCATTGGCAGCTGGAAGTCAAAAGCGCATCTCGCACCCGTGCCGCAACGACCGTGCTGGCGATACGCGAAATGGCTCAGCGTTTCGGCCTGCTCGACAAGGTCACGATCACATCGAGTTCACGCGAAGTGCTGAAAGCCGCGCTGGACCTGGTGCCGGACGTGTCTCGTGGATTGGTGGCTGAATATGCATGGCTCGACCCGTTGAAAGTCGCCCAGAGTTACGGCTGTGAGATTCTGGCGCTGAACTGGACCCTGTGTACGCCGGAACGCCTGCAGAAGGCGCAGCGTCAGGGGCTGCATGTGTCGGTATGGACAGTCAACGAGCCCGCGCTGATGCGCAGACTCGCCGACTTCGGCGTTGACAGCCTGATTACAGACTTTCCCGGTTTGGCCAGCGCCACCCTCGAGAATTGCTGAAATCGGTCTCCCCGGCCGGCTCAGGCCACCGGCCGGAGCCACTCAAAAAAGCCGGTTGAGGCCATCGTAAGCCGCTACCCGATAGGCTTCGGCCATGGTCGGGTAGTTGAACGTCGTGTTGACGAAGTACTTCAGGGTGTTCAGTTCGCCCGGCTGGCTCATGATCGCCTGACCGATGTGAACGATCTCCGAGGCCTGATAACCGAAGCAGTGAACGCCCAGCACTTCCAGGGTCTCGCGGTGGAACAGGATTTTCAGCATGCCCTGGGGCTCGCCGGCAATCTGTGCACGCGCCATGCCCTTGAAGAACGCCTTGCCCACTTCGTAGGGCACCTTGGCCTGAGTCAGCTCCTGCTCGTTCTTGCCGATCGAGCTGATCTCCGGAATGGTGTAGATACCGGTCGGCACGTCGTTGACGAAGCGCCAGCTGTTGTTATCGACGATGCTGCCAGCGGCCGAACGACCCTGGTCGTGGGCGGCACTGGCCAGGCTCGGCCAGCCGATCACGTCACCGGCACCGTAAATGTTCGGTACGCAGGTGCGATAGGCTTCGTCGACTTCGATCTGGCCACGGCTGTTGACCTTCACGCCGATGTTTTCCAGACCCAGCTGGTCGGTGTTGCCGGTACGACCGTTGCACCAGAGCAAGGCATCGGCCTTGATCTTCTTGCCGGACTTGAGGTGCAGGATCACGCCGCTGTCCACGCCTTCGACGCGGTCGTAGTCTTCGTTGTGGCGAACCGTGATGTTGTTGTTGCTGAAGTGGTAGCTCAGGGCCTGGGAAATTTCCGAGTCCAGGAAACTCAGCAACTGACCGCGGTTGTCCACCAGTTCAACCAGCACACCCAGGCCACTGAAGATCGACGCGTATTCGCAACCGATCACGCCGGCGCCGTAAACGATGAGTTTGCGCGGGGTGTGGCCGAGGCTGAGGATGGTGTCGCTATCGTAGATGCGCGGGTGATGGAAATCGATGTCCGCCGGGCGATAGGGACGCGAGCCGGTGGCGATGATGATGTGCTTGGCCACCAGTTTTTCGACCACACCGTTGGCGCAGACCACTTCGATGGTTTGCTCGTCGGCGAAGCTGCCGGTGCCGAAGAACACGTCGACGCGATTACGGGCGTAGTAGCCGGTGCGCGAGGCGACTTGTTTGGAAATGACTTTTTCGGCGCTTTTCAGCACGTCCGGAAACGAGAACCAGCGCGGCTCACCAATGGCCCGGAACATCGGGTTGGTGTTGAACTGCATGATCTGCCGGACCGAGTGACGCAGTGCCTTGGACGGGATGGTACCCAGGTGGGTGCAGTTGCCGCCGACCTGGCGACGACTATCGACCATCGCCACCTTGCGCCCTGCTTTGGCGGCGTTCATTGCCGCGCCTTCTCCCGCCGGGCCGGAACCCAGTACCACCACGTCGTAGTTGTAGACAGCCATGCGTACTCCTCAGAACAGGCCGCAGTGCCCTCGGCACCTGCGGCTAAATCACGCCGATCTGTGGCGTGAAGGAACAATTTGGGGCCAATGCAGAACCCGGACACAGTCTATAGAAGCGTCAACGCCGGGCACATTAACCCTTGGTCGCGTCGTAGGCTAGTTTTGCCTGCACTACAACGCCAGTCTTCGATGCGCGAACCGTCGCAATCATTCAGTTTTGCCGCCACTGAGGCGCTCAAAAGCCTGATTGGTTCGTGTGACGAAACCTGTATCGGCACGGATCACAAAAAATGCGCCGATATCGTGTTTTTCTGCGTAGTCCCAACCGCGCTCCGGTCCGAGAATCAGCAACAGCGTCGATAAGCCATCGGCCATTAACGCTGAAGGATTAATCACTGTGACCGACGCCAGGGTGTGTGAGACCGGCGCACCGGTGCGGGCATCGAAGGTGTGGGAATAGCGCCGACCGTCCTGCTCGAAATAGTTACGGTAGTCGCCGGAAGTGGACACTCCGTAGCCGTCGACAACAATCACACGCTCGGCCACTTGCCGATCATCCCGAGGCTCTTCCAGAGCGATGCGCCATGGCGAGCCGTCGTGTTTCTTGCCGGCCGCCTTGAGTTCGCCGGTGACCTCGACCAGGTAGCTGCGGATGCCCATCGCTTCGAGTTTTTCGGCAATGGTATCGACGGCGTAACCGGCGGCGATGCTGTTGAAGTCGACTTCGACGGCGGCGTCCTTGCACAGCTGATCGCGATCGATGCGCAGGTGTTGGTAGCCAACCCTCTGCCTTACTTCGGCGAGCGACTGGGCGGTGGGGACTTTTTCCTCACGGGCTTGCGGGCCGAACCCCCAGAGATTGAGCAGCGGTTCCACAGTCAGGTCGTAGGAACCTTCGCTTTGTTCCGACAGCAGCTGAGCAACGCGGATCAGTTTGAGGATCGGCGTGGGCATTTTCTGACAGCGATTGGCGGGGAGATCGTTGAAGCGCTCGATGTCCGAATCGCTGCGGTAGGTCGAGAATTGTCGATCCACTTCAGCGAGGATATTTTCTACTTCAGCCTGCACCGCTTTCGGCCCAAGCGTGTAGGAGTGCCTCACGTATTGAATGGAATAACGACTGCCCATGGCTGGGCCGTCGAAGCGTTCCAGACTGTCGCCGTTGCCACAACCGGACAAAACACCGACCAGCATCACAATCCCAGTCCACCGTCCAGTTAACAAATCTTCATCTCCCCCCAAAACCGCGCCCGCCATTATGGGCTTCAGAGCGCATGGGAGCCAGACCTGCCTCATCTGCCTGTCAGACGCAAAACCTGTGGGAGCCTCACTTCGCCACACAGGCTCGTGCAGGTGCAGTGCGTTCAAACAAGACTTACCAGAGTGAGTATCTACAAATGTCCTCCAACACGAGCAAAGGCAAGGCGATTTTTCGCGTTGTCAGCGGTAACTTTCTCGAAATGTTCGACTTTATGGTCTACGGCTTTTACGCCACGGCCATCGCGAAAACGTTCTTTCCTGCCGACAGCGCTTTCGCCTCCCTGATGTTGTCGCTGGCCACTTTCGGTGCTGGATTCCTCATGCGCCCGCTGGGCGCGATTTTCCTCGGCGCCTACATCGACCGTCATGGCCGCCGCAAAGGCTTGATCATCACCCTGGCGATGATGGCTGCCGGCACGGTGCTGATTGCCTGCGTGCCGGGTTACGCCACCCTCGGCGTGGCCGCGCCGCTGCTCGTGCTGTTCGGCCGCCTGCTGCAAGGCTTCTCGGCCGGCGTGGAACTGGGCGGCGTGTCGGTGTACCTGGCAGAGATTTCCACGCCGGGTCGCAAGGGCTTCTTTGTCAGTTGGCAATCCGCCAGTCAGCAAGCCGCGGTGGTGTTCGCCGGTCTGCTGGGAGTCGGTTTGAACCATTGGCTCAGCCCCGAAGAAATGGGTGACTGGGGCTGGCGTGTTCCATTCCTGATCGGCTGCATGATTGTGCCGGTGATTTTCGTGATTCGTCGTTCGCTTGAAGAAACTCCGGAATTCCAGGCGCGCAAACACCGCCCAACCCTGCGGGACGTCGTCCGCTCGATCAGTCAGAACTTTGGCATCGTCATCGCCGGCATGGCATTGGTGGTGATGACCACCGTGTCGTTCTACCTGATCACCGCCTACACCCCGACCTTCGGCAAAGCCGAATTGCATCTGTCGGATCTGGATGCTTTGCTGGTGACGGTCTGTATCGGTCTGTCGAATTTTTTCTGGCTGCCGGTCATGGGTGCCGTGTCCGACAAGATCGGGCGCAAACCCCTACTCCTGGCGGCGACCATTCTGGCGATCCTTACGGCCTACCCTGCCCTGTCATGGCTGGTGGCGAACCCGAGCTTCAGCCATTTGCTGATCGTCGAGTTGTGGCTGTCGTTCCTGTACGGCTCGTACAACGGCGCCATGGTGGTGGCGCTGACCGAGATCATGCCGGTGGAAGTTCGTACCACCGGCTTCTCCCTGGCCTACAGCCTGGCGACTGCAACGTTCGGCGGGTTTACACCCGCGGCGTGTACGTACTTGATCCATGTGCTGGACAACAAGGCAGCGCCGGGGATCTGGCTCACTGGCGCGGCGGTGCTGGGGTTGATTGCGACGCTGGTGTTGTTCAAAGGCAATCGGCATGAACTGCGGACTGCGCAAGCCGCGGTGGTCGGCGGCGCCTGACAAATCGCTTTCGCGGGCAAGCCTCGCTCCTACAGGTCATTTGCCAGTTTTGAGCGGGCGCATGCCCGCGTAAAGGCCGGCACAAACCACACCTCTGAAAACTGACAAATTGCACAAACAAAAACGCCCCGACCAAAGTCGGGGCGTTTCATGTGCAGCTAAGGCTTAGCGCGGGAATGCTGGCGGGTTTACACAGGCCATGTCTTCCATCACGCGAACCACCTGGCAGCTGTAACCGAACTCGTTGTCGTACCAGACGTACAGAACAACGCGGTTGTCTTGGGTGATGGTCGCTTCAGCGTCCACAACGCCTGCGTGGCGCGAGCCAACGAAGTCGGTGGAAACCACTTCCTGCGAATTGACGTAGTCGATTTGCTTATGCAGATCGGAGTGCATGGCCATCTGGCGCAGGTACTCGTTGATCTCTTCACGAGTGGTGGCTTTCTCAAGGTTCAGGTTGAGAATGGCCATCGACACGTTTGGCGTCGGAACGCGGATCGCGTTACCGGTCAGCTTGCCAGCCAGCTCAGGCAGTGCCTTGGCAGCAGCAGTGGCAGCACCGGTCTCGGTGATCACCATGTTCAGCGCGGCACTACGGCCACGGCGATCACCTTTGTGGAAGTTGTCGATCAGGTTCTGGTCGTTGGTGTACGAGTGAACGGTTTCAACGTGACCATTTACGATGCCGAACTTGTCGTTCACAGCTTTGAGCACCGGCACGATGGCGTTGGTGGTGCAGGAAGCGGCGGAAACGATCTTGTCGTCAGCAGTGATATCACCGTGGTTGATGCCGTGAACGATGTTCTTCAGCTTGCCTTTACCCGGCGCGGTCAGAACAACGCGGTCGATACCTGGGCAAGCCAGGTGTTGACCCAGGCCCTCGGCGTCACGCCAAACACCGGTGTTGTCCACCAGCAGCGCGTCTTTGATGCCGTACTGGGTGTAATCCACTTCAGTCGGGTTCTTCGCGTAGATCACCTGGATCAGGTTGCCGTTGGCGGTGATGGTGTTGTTGGCTTCATCAATAGTGATGGTGCCATCGAACGGACCATGAACCGAGTCACGACGCAGCAGGCTTGCACGCTTGACCAGATCGTTCTCGGCGCCCTTGCGGACAACGATGGCGCGCAGACGCAGGCCGTCGCCACCACCGGTTTTCTCGATCAGGATGCGCGCCAGCAGACGGCCGATACGACCGAAGCCGTACAGGACAACGTCGGTGCCTTTGCGAGCGGAAACGTTCTGCTGACCAACGACGTCAGCCAGTTCTTCGCGGACGAACTGCTCGGCAGTGCGGCCATTGCCTTCGGCTTTGAACTTGACCGCAAGCTTGCCCAGGTCAACCGAAGCGGCGCCGAGCTTGAGCTCGCTCATCGCCTTGAGCAGCGGGAATGTTTCGTGGACGGACAATTCGCTGTCATCGGACTGACGATGACGAGCAAAGCGGTGAGCTTTGAGAATCGCAATGACTGAACGATTGATCAGGCTGCGGCCATAGATCGAGCTCACCACGTTGTTATTGCGGTAGAGCTGACCGATAAGCGGAATCATCGCTTCTGCGAGTGCTTCACGGTCGATCCATTCACCAAGACACTGGTCGGGCTTCTGAGTCACGGGAACCTTCCACATGTAGGGGCAGAAAAAAGGGGCTACATTATGCCGCCGAGTGCCTCCCGTAGCAATGCGCGCCTGTCGTGCGATCCGTAACAAAATCAGGTTCAAAAAAATCACGCAGCGATGCAGCCCAGTAAAACCGGGGCTTTCAGCGCAGTCAATTTTTTGGAGATACCGCTGTCTTATCCGTAACCCTCCGTAACACTCGGTCGTTTTGCCACTACATAATCATCAATTTCCGGTAAAAAACCGGCGAATTTTGTCTTTACCACTACATTTCGCCAAACCTGCGTAATAGACACAGTCTGCAACTGACAGGCGGCACCCGGGGCCGCTACAATTACCGACTTTGTCGCAACGCTTGGAGCTCAACCTTCCGTGCCCGTTCTGCGTCTACCGCTTCTCCCTGCCGCGGCAGGTAAACAGCACTGGGGCAACCTGCCCGGTGCCGCCCTTAGCCTGGCCATCGCCGAGGCTGCCAGCGCTGCCAAGCGCTTTACCCTGCTGCTGACCGCCGACAGCCAAAGTGCCGAACGGCTGGAACAGGAGCTGAGTTTCTTCGCCCCGGATTTGCCTGTGCTGCATTTCCCGGACTGGGAAACCCTGCCTTACGATCTGTTTTCACCCCACCAGGACATCATTTCCCAGCGCATCGCGGCCTTATATAGGTTGCCGGAGCTGAGCCATGGCGTATTGGTCGTGCCGATCACCACCGCGCTGCACCGCCTCGCGCCGACCAAATTCCTGCTCGGCAGCAGCCTGGTGCTGGACGTTGGCCAGAAGCTCGACGTCGAGCAAATGCGCACCCGACTTGAAGCCAGTGGCTATCGCTACGTCGACACGGTGTACGAGCACGGCGAGTTCACGGTGCGCGGCTCGCTGATCGACCTGTTCCCGATGGGCAGCAAACTGCCCTTCCGTATCGACTTGTTCGACGACGAAATCGAAACGCTGCGTACCTTCGACCCGGAAAACCAGCGCTCCATCGATAAAGTCGACACCGTTCGCCTGCTGCCCGCGCGGGAATTCCCGCTGCAGAAAGATGCGGTCACCCGCTTCAAGGCACGCTTTCGCGAGCGTTTCGATGTCGACTTCCGTCGCTGCCCGATCTTTCAAGACCTGAGCAGCGGGATTACACCGGCCGGTATCGAGTACTACCTGCCGCTGTTCTTCGACGAAACCTCGACGCTGTTCGATTACCTGCCCCAGGACACACAAGTGTTTTCCCTGCCGGGCATCGAGCAGGCGGCGGAAAACTTCTGGAACGACGTGCGCAATCGCTACGAAGAACGCCGCGTCGATCCGTCCCGTCCGTTATTACCTCCGGCCGAACTGTTCCTGCCGGTGGAAGACTGCTTTGCGCGCCTGAAGAACTGGCCGCGGGTAGTGGCCAGTCAACAGGACGTGGAAACCGGCGTCGGTCGCGAGCGCTTCCCGGCGCGCGAACTGCCGAACCTGGCCATCGAAGCCAAGGCCACCCAGCCGTTGGCGGCGCTGGCCGGCTTCCTCGACGAGTTTCCCGGGCGCGTGCTGTTTACCGCCGAGTCCGCGGGTCGTCGTGAAGTGCTGCTGGAATTGCTCGAACGCCTGAAGCTGCGACCGAAAACCGTCGACAGCTGGCCGGACTTTGTCGCAAGCAAGGAGCGGCTGGCGATCACCATCGCGCCGCTCGACGAAGGCCTGGTACTCGACGACCCGGCCCTGGCGCTGGTGGCCGAAAGCCCGTTGTTCGGTCAGCGGGTGATGCAACGTCGTCGCCGCGAAAAACGCGCCGATGCCAACAACGATGCAGTCATCAAGAACCTTACCGAGTTGCGCGAAGGCGCGCCGGTGGTGCATATCGATCACGGCGTCGGTCGCTACCTGGGTCTGGCGACCCTGGAAATCGACGATCAGGCTGCCGAGTTCTTGACCCTGCAATACGCAGAGGGCGCCAAGCTCTATGTGCCAGTGGCCAACCTGCACCTGATTGCTCGCTACACCGGTAGCGACGATGCCCTGGCCCCGCTGCACCGCCTCGGCTCGGAAACCTGGCAGAAAGCCAAACGCAAAGCCGCCGAGCAAGTGCGCGACGTCGCGGCCGAGCTGCTAGACATCTATGCCCGTCGCGCCGCTCGCGAGGGTTATGCCTTCGAAGACCCGAAAGCCGACTACGCAACCTTCAGTGCCGGTTTCCCGTTCGAAGAAACCCCGGATCAGCAAACCACCATCGACGCCGTCCGCGCCGACATGCTGGCACCGAAGCCGATGGACCGCCTGGTCTGCGGCGACGTGGGCTTCGGCAAGACCGAAGTGGCGATGCGCGCGGCGTTCATTGCGGTGCATGGCGGTCGCCAGGTGGCGATCCTGGTGCCGACTACCCTGCTCGCCCAGCAGCATTACAACAGCTTCCGCGACCGCTTCGCCGACTGGCCGGTGAGCGTGGAAGTGATGAGCCGCTTCAAGTCGACCAAGGAAGTCAACGCTGCAGTGGCGGACCTCGCCGAAGGCAAGATCGACATCGTCATCGGCACGCACAAGTTGCTGCAGGACGACGTGAAAATCAAAAACCTCGGGTTGGTCATCATCGACGAAGAGCATCGTTTTGGTGTCCGTCAAAAAGAGCAGCTCAAGGCCCTGCGCAGTGAAGTCGACATTCTTACCCTGACCGCCACGCCGATTCCGCGCACGCTGAACATGGCGGTGTCGGGCATGCGCGACCTGTCGATCATTGCCACGCCGCCAGCCCGTCGCCTGTCGGTGCGGACTTTCGTCATGGAGCAGAACAAGAACACGGTCAAAGAGGCCCTGCTACGTGAGTTGCTGCGCGGCGGTCAGGTCTATTACCTGCACAACGACGTCAAGACCATCGAGAAGTGTGCCGCCGACCTCGCCGAACTGGTGCCGGAAGCGCGGATCGGCATCGGCCATGGGCAGATGCGCGAACGCGATCTCGAACAGGTGATGAGCGACTTTTATCACAAGCGCTTCAACGTGCTGATTGCCTCGACCATCATCGAGACCGGCATCGACGTGCCGAGCGCCAACACCATCATCATCGAGCGTGCCGACAAATTTGGCCTGGCGCAGCTGCACCAATTGCGCGGCCGCGTCGGTCGCAGTCACCACCAGGCTTACGCTTATTTGCTGACCCCGCCACGCCAGCAGATCACTCCCGACGCCGAAAAACGTCTGGAAGCGATCGCCAACACCCAGGACCTCGGCGCAGGCTTCGTGCTCGCCACCAACGACCTGGAGATCCGTGGCGCCGGCGAACTGCTGGGCGACGGTCAGAGCGGTCAGATCCAGGCGGTCGGTTTCACCCTGTACATGGAAATGCTCGAACGCGCGGTGAAGTCGATCCGCAAGGGCGAACAACCGAACCTTGATCAACCGCTGGGCGGTGGTCCGGAAGTCAATCTGCGCGTCCCGGCGTTGATTCCCGAAGCCTACTTGCCGGACGTGCATGCCCGACTGATTCTCTACAAACGCATTGCCTCGGCCACCGATGAGGAAGGCCTCAAAGACCTGCAAGTGGAGATGATCGACCGTTTCGGCCTGCTGCCGGAACCGACGAAGAACCTGATGCGCATCACGGCATTGAAGCTGCAAGCCGAACTGCTGGGCATCAAGAAAGTCGACGGTGGCCCGCAAGGCGGCCGGATCGAGTTCGCCGCGCAGACGCCGGTCGACCCGCTGACCCTGATCAAACTGATCCAGGGCCAGCCCAAACGCTACAAATTCGAAGGTGCCACGATGTTTAAATTCATGGTCCCGATGGAGCGCCCGGAAGAGCGCTTTAATACTGTAGAGGCGCTGCTTGAGTGCCTCATTCCGAAAACTGCTTGAAGGACGCCGCATGCGCCTGTTTTGTTTACTGACCTTGCTGACCACCCTGGTCGCTCCTACGGCGTTTGCCGATGACCTGTACCAGGTTGAAATGATCCTGGTGCGGCAAAACGCCGTGCCAGCCATTGTCAGCAAAGCCGCACCGGAAGACTGGGCTGCCGGTGCAAAAAGTATCAGCAAGGACAACCTGCGCACGCCGAGCCTGAATAACGAAGTGCAAAAACTCAGCGCCAGCAGCGATTACACGGTGTTACTGCACAAGGCCTGGCAACAGAACCTGGGCGAAGATGCCCGCAAGATCGCCATCAGTGAGGGCAAGGAACAGTTCGGCCAGTTCCCGATCGAGGGCACGTTGAGCTTGAAACTGGGACGTTTTACCGACGTCGACGCGGATTTCTGGGTCAACCAGATCGACGCCAATGGTTTGGTCACCGCCAGCGAACGCCTGAAGCAGGAAAGCCACACCAAGAACGGCCAGCTGAACTTCCTCGACAACGGCCACCTCGGCCTGCTGATCAAGATCACCTCGCTCACCGCCCCTGCGCCTCGGCCAGTCCCCGATGAAATTCCGGACTGATTGAGTCCCTATGTCAGCGACCCTGAGCAAACCCCTGGCACCTTCCTGGGTCAGCCGATTCAAGGAACAGAGCCTGGAGCGTGGCCGTCGCTACGCGCTGGAGAACCGCGTCAGGATCGTCGAGGCTGGCGATGCCACGATCGTCGCCGCTTGCGAAGGCTCTGGCGGTAACGTGTACCGCCAGACCATTCGCCTGCGGGAGTCGGCCAAAGCGACCTTGCTGATGGTCGACGCCACGTGCACATGCCCGGTTCACGTCAACTGCAAACATTGCGCGGCGGTGCTGCTGAAGGTGCAGGAAACCCTCGCCTACCCCGCCGCCGCACAAGACGCCGAACTGCTGGAAAAACTTCAGGCGGTATTGGAAAACCGCAGCCCAAAGGCGCCACCCCAAGTCCTTGTGGACAACGTGCAACCGATACCGCGCCTGTGGCTGGCGAGCATCGAGTTCAGCGCCTTCGAACCACGCAACGGCAAGATGCAGCGCTACATCCAGCATCGGGCGGCGCTGTCGTTCAGCTATCTGGATGAGTACGTTTCCGGGCAGAAGAACGCCGATGTACTGATTCGCCAGGAAACCCAGACGCTACGGATAAAACGCCACCCGGAAGTCGAACAGGCCTACCGGGAGCAGCTGCGAATTCTCGGTTTCAAGATCGCCACCCGACAAAGCAAGGCCTTGCCGGAAAGCGCTGGCGAACTCTATGAAATGGTCAACGACAGCGCCTGGCTGACCTTCACCCTCAATGAATTGCCGAAACTGCGCACTCAAGGTTGGGAGCTGCAGATCGACGAAGATTTCGGCTTCGACCTGACCGCCGTGGACGATTGGTACGCCACCGTCGAGCAGGCACCGGAGCGCGACTGGTTTGATCTGGAGCTGGGGATCATCGTCAACGGCGAGCGCTTGAGCTTGCTGCCGATCCTGCTGAACCTGATGCGCTCCCACACCGAAATCCTCAATCCGGAACGCCTCGCCCGCCGACGCGACGACGAACTGATTCTGGTGAACATTCCCAACCGCCCGAATTCCCAGCACGGCCCCTTGCAGGTCGCCCTGCCCTTCGGCCGCTTGAAACCGGTGCTGGCGACGCTTGGCGAGTTCTACCTGCAAGAGCCCGGCGAAACCACGCTACGCCTGAGCAAGGCCGACGCCACGCGCCTGAATCCGCTGGAAGGCATGCCGCTGCTTTGGGAAGGTGGCGAGCAGATCCGCACGTTTGCCCAGCGCCTTCGGGACATCAAGGATTACACCGCAACAGCCCCCGAAGGCTTGAACGCGACCTTGCGCCCATATCAGCTGGAAGGCTTGAGCTGGATGCAGTCGCTGCGGCAACTGGAAGTCGGCGGAATTCTCGCGGACGACATGGGCCTGGGTAAAACCCTACAGACGCTGGCGCATATTCTTAGTGAGAAGAACGCCGGACGCCTCGACCGGCCGTGCATGGTGGTGATGCCCACCAGCCTGATCCCGAACTGGCTCGATGAAGCCGCGCACTTCACGCCACAGCTCAAAGTGCTGGCGCTGTACGGCGCCAGTCGCAAAAAACACTTTGATCACCTGGTCGATTACGACCTGATCCTCACCACCTATGCACTGCTGCCAAAGGACGTCGAACGCCTGGCCGCGCAGCCGCTGCACGTGCTGGTACTGGACGAAGCGCAATACATCAAGAACCCCAACAGCAAGGCCGCCCACGCCGCCCGCGAGCTGAATGCGCGCCAGCGCCTGTGCCTGAGTGGCACGCCGCTGGAAAACCACCTCGGCGAGCTGTGGTCGCTGTTCCACTTCCTCTTGCCTGGCTGGCTTGGCGACGTGAAAAGCTTCAACCGCGATTACCGCGTACCGATTGAAAAACGCGCCAGTGAAGTCAGACTTCAGCACCTCAACGGTCGGATCAAACCGTTCCTGCTGCGCAGGACCAAGGAGCAGGTCGCGACGGAATTGCCGCCGAAGACCGAGATCATCCATTGGGTCGAGCTCAACGAAGCCCAGCGCGATGTGTATGAAACCATGCGCCTGGCGATGGACAAGAAAGTCCGCGACGAGATCACTCGCAAAGGCGTGGCGCGCAGCCAAATCATCATTCTTGAAGCGCTGCTGAAACTGCGCCAGGTGTGCTGCGACTTGCGCCTGGTCAACGATGCCGTGCCGCCGACTCGCGGCAGTACCTCGGGCAAGCTCGACAGCCTGATGGAAATGCTGGATGAGCTGTTTGAGGAAGGTCGGCGAATTTTGCTGTTCTCGCAATTCACCTCGATGCTGGCGTTGATCGAGGTCGAACTGAAGAAACGCGGTGTTGAATACGCGTTGCTGACGGGACAGACCCGTGACCGCCGCGCCCCCGTGAAGGACTTTCAGAGCGGCAAGCGTCAGATCTTTCTGATCAGCTTGAAGGCAGGCGGTGTCGGTTTGAACCTGACGGAAGCGGATACGGTGATCCACTACGATCCTTGGTGGAACCCGGCGACGGAAAATCAGGCGACAGATCGGGCGTATCGCATCGGCCAGGAGAAGCCGGTGTTCGTCTACAAGATGATTGCCCGAGGCACGGTGGAAGAGAAGATTCAGCACCTGCAAAAGGAAAAATCCGACCTGGCGGCCGGTGTGCTGGATGGGCGCAAGACTGGCGACTGGAAGTTGCAGAGCGATGATATTGAAGCGTTGTTTGCGCCGTTGCCGGATAAGCTCGAGAAGCGCTGAGGTCTGCGGCGCCCGGCAGATCGATTTCGCGGGCAAGCCACGCGCCCACAGGTTCAGCGATCATCCTGTGGAAGCGTGTCTTGCCCGCGATAGGGTCAATTCGTTTTCAGTCAAGAGATCGGAAATCAGGACTTGAGATTTGGCAACGGCGCAAACAGCGCTTCAATGTCACTCTGCTCAAGCTTCCAGCCACCCGTCGCTCCACCTTCAAGCACCGCCCCGGCCAGCGCGGCCTTCTCCAACTGCAATGCCTGAATTTTTTCTTCTACGGTGCCACGGGCTATCAGCTTGTAGACGAACACAGGTTTGTTTTGCCCGATCCTGTAGGCCCGATCAGTCGCCTGGTTTTCGACCGCAGGGTTCCACCAGGGATCAAAATGGATGACTGTATCCGCAGCTGTCAGGTTCAGACCTGTGCCGCCAGCCTTCAAACTGATCAGAAACAGCGGCACTTTACCGCTCTGAAAGTCCTTGACCGGTGTGCGCCGATCCGTTGTCTCACCCGTCAACAACGAGTAACCCTGACCACGTTGCTGCAACTCGTCCTCAATCAAGGCGAGCATCGAAGTGAACTGTGAAAACAGCAGCACCTTGCGGCCTTCGCTGAGCAACTCTTCCAGCATCTCCATCAGGCTGACCAGTTTCCCGCTGCCAGAACGAAGGGCTTTGGCGGTGAGCGGCGTTTTGATCAACCGCAGATCGCAACACACCTGACGCAGCTTGAGCAATGCATCGAGGATGATGATTTGACTGCGCCCGACACCACTGCGGGCAATTTCGTCACGCACCTTCTTATCCATTGCTACGCGCACGGTTTCATACACATCCCGCTGCCCATCGCTGAGATCAACCCAATGCACAATCTCGGTTTTCGGTGGTAATTCGGTTGCCACCTGATCTTTCTTGCGACGTAGCAAAAAGGGCTTTATCCGGGCCGTCAGATGTTGCATCCGTTCGTTATTGCCATGCTTCTCGATCGGCGTGCGGTAGTCGCGATTGAAGGTTTTGCTGTCGCCAAGCCAGCCAGGCAGCAAAAAGTGAAATTGCGACCACAACTCGCCGAGATGATTTTCCAGCGGGGTGCCGGACAGACACAATCGCTGGCGGGCCTGTAGGTCTCGGGCTGCTTGAGCCGCTTTGCTGACCGGATTCTTGATGTTCTGCGCCTCATCGAGAATCAGCACACTCCAGACCTGAGGCTGTAAAACCTCCAGATCGCGCGGCAACAGCGCGTAGGTGGTCAATACCAAGTCGTATTCGGCAAGACTGGCAAAGTCTTTTTGCCGCGCCGCACCATGCAGTGCCAAGACCTTCAACTGCGGGGTAAAGCGCTGCGATTCGTCGAGCCAGTTGGGGATCAGACTGGTGGGCATCACAGCCAGTGCCGGACGATCAAGCCGTCCGGCCTGTTTTTCTGTCAGCAGATGAGCCAGGGTTTGCAGGGTTTTTCCCAGGCCCATGTCGTCGCCGAGAATACCGCCGACCTCCAGTTCTCGAAGGGTTTGCATCCAGTTCAGCCCTTCCAGCTGATAAGGTCGTAGCGTCGCGTTCAGGCCCTCGGGCGCCGGGACGTGAGCATGGATCGACTCCCGTAAACGCTTTGCAAAACTGCGCAGTCGTTCACCGCCCTGCCAGACCAGCGGAATGCCTTCCAGCGCACTCAGCCGCGCCGCATCCGGAGCACTCAAACGCAACGAGTCGCCCAGATGTTTACCCAGGTACAACTCGCCAAGGGTCGCCATCAGCGGTTTTATCCGACCAAAAGGGAGTGCGACTTTGCCATGGGATTTACCACCGAAACGCCCATCGCCAAGTTCAATCAGTAGCTGTTCGTCATCATTGCGCTGGGCCAAGCTCGCAGGTTCCATCAACTGTGGCTGGCTACGTAGCAAATGCAGCAGGATGGGCAACAGGCTATGACGCTCGCCGTTGACGACGATGCCCAGCTGCAAATCGAACCACTGGCGCCCCGACTCCTCCTCGACTTCTGCATACCACTGTTCGACGGGGTGCACGCTGAAGTCAAAGTTATCGCTGATATCGATCAGCCAGTTTTTCTCCCGCAGCGCCGGGATGCCATGGTGCACAAAAGCAAGCCAGGCCACGTCATCCGGCAGGGCGAACATTTCGCCTGGACGATCCAGGTTGCTTTTGCGTGTGGCCTTTTTAAAACCATGTTTTTGCAGGGCTTGGCGCAAGGCTTTTTCGGCGACAGGGTTGCGCTGGATGCGCAGGGTTTCGGTACCCGAAAGGATCAGCACCTCCGGGTTTCGGTCCGACGTCGGATGGCCGTTGTAGGTAAACGCCAATGCAGCCCGGTGCTCTGGCTCGTACTGCCAGCGGACGTAACGCTTGCCGCTGGCGAGCGTCAGGTGAGCCTGAGGAAAAATGCCTTCGACGACCCGTTCCGTCAGGGCGTACGGAGGTGGTGCTGCCCGGGTCGCAGCGGTCATCCGCTGGCTGAACTGCATCGCCTGACCTGCAGGAATATCGGGAGCCAATGACAAGTGACGGGCCAGCTTTTCGTCCAGCTCGCTGAACAGCGGTCCGACTTGCAGCCGCTCGCGATCCAGATAATACAAGGGTTCCAGGGCCAGGATCGTTTCCACTGGCGCTTCGTCGCTGCTCCATTGAGGGCGAAAACTGCCATTGGATTGTTCGGCCCAGGAAAATTGACCTGTTCTTCTCATTCCCGGCGTCAGGGGTTGTGGCTGATCGAGGTCAAGGAAAAAGCGCGAGGTTCGCAACAGCATTTCGATAAGTTCCACCCCACTGCTGCCTTCCAAGGGGTAGCCAGCGTAATGGGCGTGGTGGGAGTGAACGGCGACCAACAATCTGGCGATCCGCAGATCCAGTTCGGTCAGGTAACCGGGTTGCCGAATCAGCGTATCCGACAGCGAGTACACCGGCTTGATGTCTTGCAGGCGGCCGTCCTTGAGCTGATGGGCCTTGAAAATTTCCAGCGTCCATTTCCCGGCAGAGGATGTTGCCCTGAGTTTGTAAAACAGGCGCGTGCCTGCTCCCTGCGCCGACTCGTCAGGGGGATTGCTTGCAGAAGGAATACCGTCGATCCAGCGCTCCAGTTCACGATTCAAGTGAACCTGGACGGCACTTTGAGGCGCGTTAACGGGATGTTCTTGCAGGTGATAGATGACTGCGGCGCAGTGCTTGCAATTGAACATGACAGGACAGGAGCAAACGCATTGAAGCTGCGCTTGCCCACGCCGATCTTCAGTGAGCTCAATGACCTGCTCGTATGCCTGCGCCTGGGAGCCGATGCACGTAGCGATAACCATATGGTCATCAATCTGACGGATCGTTATCCGATCCTCATCCGCGTACCTGCGAGCTTTTTCCAGAGCACGATGGCTGAACACCTCTGCCCACGGCAGCGCATGAAGTTGCTCAGTTATTGTGGTCACGACATCAACACCGCTTGAAACTCATTGAATCGTAAAGCAGCCAGGCACCTAATCCGACCGCTGATACTCAACCCGCCAACACCCGCGCCAACGTGGACTTGACCTTGCCCATCCCGTCCTGCAACGCCTGCTCGATCTCGGCCATGGTGATCACCGCCGTGGACTTGCCCGCTGCCGGGTTCACCACCAGCGCCAGACACGCATAATCCAGTTCCAGCTCACGGGCTAACGCCGCTTCCGGCATGCCGGTCATGCCGACGATGTCGCAGCCGTCGCGTTCCAGTTTTGCGATTTCAGCGACGGTCTCCAGACGTGGGCCCTGGGTGCAGGCGTAGATGCCCTGACTGCTGTAATCGACGCCTTCAGCCGCCAATGCCGCGATCAATTGCTGGCGCAGTGGCTCGCTGTAGGGATAGCTGAAATCGATGTGGGTGACGTGATCCAGGTCGCCAGCGAAATAGGTGTGCTCGCGACCGCTGGTGTAGTCGATCAACTGATGAGGCACACAAAAGTGTCCAGTACCCATTGCAGCATGAATTCCGCCCACGGCGTTGACCGCGAGGATCGCCTCGGCACCCGCCTGTTTCAGCGCCCAAAGGTTGGCGCGGTAATTCACCTGATGCGGCGGAAAACGGTGCGGGTGACCGTGGCGGGCGAGGAACAGCACTTCCTTGCCGGCGTATTCACCAATCTGCACGTCGGCCGAAGGCGCGCCATAGGGCGTGTCCACCGCCAGCGACTGACGAATGTTCAGGCCTTCGAGTTGGGTCAGGCCGGTGCCACCGATAATCGCGTAAACCGTCATAACGAAAAGTCCTTATTCAATCAGTTGAGCTTCTTTAAGCGCGCCTATGGCAGTCAGCCAGCGCGGGTTCTGACGGTATTCAGTGTTGGCATACGACTGGCCACGCATCCGCGCAATGCGCTCGGATGGCTTGACCTTCAAGCGCTGGGCAGCGCTCAAGGCCAGCTCCGCTGCAGCGCGGTCGTTACACACCAGGCCCATGTCGCAGCCAGCGGTCAGCGCGGCCTCGATACGGCTGGCGGCATCGCCTACCACGTGGGCACCGGCCATGGACAGATCGTCACTGAAGATCACACCATCGAATTGCAGCTCACCGCGCAAAATGTCCTGCAACCAGCGGCGGGAAAACCCGGCTGGCTGGGAATCGACTTGCGGGTAAATAACGTGGGCTGGCATGACGGCGGCCAGTTGTTTGCTCAATCTGGCGAACGGCACCAGGTCGTTGGCGCGGATTTCATCGAGGCTGCGTTCGTCGTTCGGGATCGCGACGTGGGAATCCGCCTCGGCCCAGCCGTGACCGGGAAAATGCTTGCCGGTGGCAGCCATGCCGGCGCTGTTCATGCCGCGAATGAATGCACCCGCCAGCAGCGCTGCGCGCTCCGGGTCACCTTCAAACGAACGGGTGCCGACGACGGCGCTGCGCTGGTAATCCAGGTCCAGCACCGGGGCGAAACTCAGATCGAGGCCAACGGCCAGCACTTCGGTGGCCATGATCCAGCCGCACTGCTCGGCCAGGTATTCGGCGTTCGGATTGTCGGCGATGGCGCGCATGGCCGGCAGCCGCACGAAGCCTTGGCGCAGACGCTGAACGCGACCGCCTTCTTGATCCACCGCCAGCAGCAGGTCGGGACGAATGGCGCGGATCGCAGCGCTCAACTCGCGCACCTGACGCGGATTTTCGATGTTACGGGCGAAAATGATCAGGCCACCCACTTCGGGCTGACGCAACAATTGGCGATCTTCGGCCGTCAGCCAGGTACCGGCGACGTCCACCATCAACGAGCCTTGCAGGCCAGCAGTCATAGAGATTCCTTGATAACGAAAAACCCGGCGCGCACGCGCTCGCCGCCTTGGGCTGTGCCCGGCAGGTCGGCGACATCAATGGGAAGCGGGTTCAGAACGAGAGTCGGCATGGGCGGCTAGCTTAGCGGATGTCAGTCGCCGCGCCCACCCGTGCGCGGCTAAACCTTGGCGGCAGCCGGGGCCGACTTGCTGCGCGGACGCAGTTGTGCGGTGGCCATGGCCACATCGGTGACGCCGGTTTCGGCACGCATGCCTGCGGCCAGGAACGGCACCATCAGACGCATCACTTGCTCAATGGAGGTGTTAACGCCGAAATCGGTCTCGGCAATGGCGCGCAACGCCTTGATACCGGACATGCTGAACGCCGCAGCGCCGAGCATGAAGTGCACGCGCCAGAACAGTTCGATCGGCGGAATACGCGGCGCGGCTTCGTTGACCAGCATCATGTAGCGGCGGAACACCTTGCCGTACATGTCTTCCAGATAACGACGCAGGTGGCCCTGGCTTTGACTGAACGCCAACCCCAGCAAGCGCATGAAGATAGACAGATCGTTGCCGCTGCGCGGCTGCACGACGAGGGCTTGCTCAACGAGAATCTCGAGCAACTCTTCGAGTGTCGGCTTGTTTTCAGGCTTGGACTGACGCCGCTCCAGCTCTTTATCAAGGCTCAGGCAAAACGGCCCGAGAAAGCGCGAGAAGACAGCCTGGATCAGCGCCTTCTTCGAACCGAAGTGATAATTCACCGCCGCCAGATTGACACCGGCTTTGCTGGTGATCAGACGCAACGAGGTTTCGGCGAAACCTTTTTCCGCGAACAACTGCTCGGCAGCATCAAGAATGCGTTCAACGGTTTCCGACTGGGCCATGGCTACTCCGCCTGACAAACACTTGTTTGAAACATACGTTTCAGCCTGTGCATTGTCAAGCCTGCCGGTTCGTTTTGGGAATGGTCGGTCAGCTATTTAACCATACAACGGCGAGGCTTTAATCAGCGGGCTGATCGACCGTCCAGCGGCCGGCGAAAAAAGGGGCATTGCCAAGACCGTTCCACTGTATATAATCCCAGTCACTGTATAAAAAGACAGAGCGATCAATATGCTAAAGCTGACGCCACGCCAAGCAGAGATTCTGGCCTTCATCAAACGCTGCCTCGAAGACAACGGCTACCCGCCGACCCGTGCGGAAATCGCTCAGGAACTGGGTTTCAAGTCGCCTAACGCGGCGGAAGAACACCTCAAGGCGCTGGCCCGCAAGGGTGCAATCGAGATGACCCCGGGCGCTTCCCGTGGCATCCGCATTCCGGGCTTCGAAGCCAAGGCCGACGAGTCTACTCTGCCGATCATTGGCCGGGTGGCTGCCGGTGCGCCGATTCTGGCCCAGCAGCACATCGAGGAGTCCTGCAACATCAACCCTGCCTTCTTCCATCCGCGTGCTGACTATCTGCTGCGCGTTCATGGCATGAGCATGAAGGACGTCGGCATTTTCGACGGCGACCTGTTGGCCGTCCACACCACCCGGGAAGCCCGCAATGGCCAGATCGTCGTGGCGCGGATCGGTGACGAAGTGACCGTCAAGCGCTTCAAGCGAGATGGCAGCAAGGTCTGGTTAATTGCCGAAAACCCTGAATTCGCCCCTATCGAAGTCAACCTGAAAGATCAGGAACTGGTGATTGAAGGCTTGAGTGTCGGCGTCATTCGCCGCTAAAGGAGGCTTTATGCAGTTCCCACACACATCGCAGCAAGCACAACTGCCGTTGTTCGAGGCATTCATGGTGCAGCCGTTGGCCCCGATCCTGAAAGACGTGGTCGAGTCGCCCTGGAGCGCCGAACCCGAAGTCTTCAGCGAGCTTTCACTACGTGGTGCGGCCGGGAATTGCTTGAACCTTTTGGCGCCGATTCTTCGTGAATTGAGTCAGGATCAAGACGCGCGGTGGCTGACACTGATCGCCCCGCCCGCCAGCCTGACTCAGACGTGGTTGCGGGACGCCGGTCTTAACCGCGAACGCATCCTGCTGCTGCAACCTCGCGGCACTCAGAGCGCTCAGCAGTTGACCTGCGAAGCCTTGCGCCTGGGCCGCAGCCATACGGTTGTCAGTTGGCTCAACCCATTGAACGCAAACTCACGGCAACAGTTGATCAGCGCAGCCCGTACCGGAGATGCGCAGAGCCTGAATATTCGCTTGGGTTAATGCATCAATAATGCGCGCAACGCAAAGCGCGGGGCTTCTCAAAGGATAGAGAAGCCAGTTCGTAACCGTATTAGCAGAAAGCGACGAATGGGATCAGTGGAGGACCCGCGAACTCTCATCCGTATTAAATTCGCCTTCAACCAGGCGTCCTGCCATCTGAACACCCACGCTCAACATCGCCTTGGCGACTTCCACGTGCTGGCCCTGCAGGAAAGCCTTGGCATCCTCGGAGAAATCCAAAGTAACCAGAGAACCCTCGTCCTCGGCCCTGCGCAGCTCAATCCGGCCGTCTGGTAACTCGACAATTTCTAGAAAGGACGTTGGCATAAAGGTCTGTTCTCCACGAAAGGCGGGGATTATATAGGCATCGGCCAGGCTTCGCTCGGTAACTTGACCAGCAGCGCTTTTAATCGCGCCGCCGGCTCTCAGTCGATCAGCACTCGTTCAAACCTTCGCGAAACCGGATCGCCAGCCCTTTGAGGTTCTGACGCCAGCTCTCCAGCTCTTCGCGACTCAATTCCTCAGGCGCGTCTTCCTCATCCAGGTTAACGGCCAGGATGAGCGGCTGAGTCACGTCGCCCTTGGGCTTATGCGGAGCGCGAGGCGGTTGAAACATCGCCGCGTGAGCCGCCAGCAGCTTCGCCAGCCAGGTTTCCGGATTCTGGGCCAGCTCGAACATCTCAGCCATCTCGGGAATGGCGATGGCTTCCAGCACTTCGCGTGTCAGCAACATTTCTGCCCGAGGTGCATTGGCCTGAGGCAAGCGGTAGAAGCCGGCGATTTCATGGCACAGCCCCAGCAACGCACCGTACAGGTGAAACAACGTCGACTCGCGCCCAGCCTGAATCAGCGCCAGGGAGTTCATCGCCCGCCCCTCTTCGGCCTTGGCTAGCGCTTCCAGCGACAGGCCGGCGAAATAAATCTTCTGGTTGGTACGGGTATAGAGTTCGTGGGCCATGACGGCAGCCTCCACAACGAAATAATTGCTTCACGCAGGTCAGACAGTGTCGTGGATCCGCCGATCCCACCGCAAGCACAAAACAAAAAGGCCGCATGAAAACCAGTAGGTTGTCATGCGGCCTTTTCAGTACAGCACCTGTTAAGCCTTAGCGACCTTCGCTGGACGCTTGTCTTCGACCGTCCATTTGCCGCCATCGTAGTACGCCTTCCAGCCAGTCGGCTTACCGTCGACTTCAGTCTGCACGTACTGCTCTTTGGTCTTGCGGCTGTAGCGAATCACCGCAGGCAGGCCGTCCGGATCTTTCTTCGGCGCTTCGCAGAGGAAGTGGTACTTCGGATCGATCTCATCCTTGTGCGGCACAATTTCCATGACCAGCGGAGCACGTGTCTCGCGGTTTTTCGGGAATTGACTGGCCGCAAGGAACAGGCCGGAAGCACCGTCGCGCAGGATATAAGTGTCGTTGACCTTTTCGCATTTCAGCTCAGGCATCTTCACCGGATCCATCTTCGGCGGCGCCGCATCACCGCTTTTCAGCAGTTTGCGGGTGTTCTTGCACGTCGCGTTGGTGCAACCGAAGAACTTGCCGAAACGGCCGGTCTTGAGCTGCATCTCGCTGCCGCACTTGTCGCATTCCAGGCTCGGACCTTCGTAGCCCTTGATGCGATAGGTGCCCTCTTCGATTTCATAACCAGCGCAATCCGGGTTGTTACCGCAGATGTGCAGCTTGCGCTTCTCATCCAGCAGGTAGGCGTCCATCGCCGTGCTGCAGATCGGGCAACGGTGCTTGCCGCGCAGTACCAAGGATTCCGATTCACCCTCGTCGTCCGCCGCGATTTCATCGCCCGGTACCAGGTTGACGGTGGCCTTGCAGCGTTCTTTCGGCGGCAGGCTGTAACCCGAGCAACCCAGGAACACGCCGGTCGATGCGGTACGAATCTGCATCGGACGCCCGCACAACACGCACGGGATATCAGTCATCACCGGCTGGTTGGCGCGCATGCCGCCTTCGGCGCTTTCGGCTACTTCGAGTTTCTTCTTGAAGTCGCCGTAGAACTCGTCGAGCACGTTTTTCCAGTCGCGCTCGCCCTGAGCCACGTCATCGAGATTCTCTTCCATGCCGGCGGTGAAGCCGTAGTCCATGAGATTGGAGAAGCTCTCGGCCAGACGCTCGGTCACGATGTCGCCCATCTTTTCCGAGTAGAAACGACGGTTGTGCAGCGCAACGTAGCCACGGTCCTGGATGGTGGAAATGATCGCGGCGTAGGTCGAAGGACGACCGATGCCGCGTTTTTCCATCTCCTTGACCAGGCTCGCTTCCGAGTAACGCGCCGGCGGCTTGGTGAAGTGCTGGGTCGGATCAAGCTTGATCAGCTTCATCGCGTCGCTCTGGGCCATGTCCGGCAGCACGTCGTCATCGCCAGGCTTGGCGATTTGCGGCATGACCCGGGTGTAGCCGTCGAACTTCAGGATGCGACCCTTGGCGCGCAGCTCGAAATCGCCGGCACCGACGGTGACCGTGGTTGACAGGTATTGGGCTGGCAGCATCTGGCACGCGAGGAACTGGCGCCAGATCAGCTCGTAGAGCCGCTCTGCATCACGCTCCATGCCCGACAGCTTGCTTGGCTCGGTATTGGCGTCAGACGGACGAATCGCTTCGTGAGCCTCTTGTGCGCCTTCCTTGCTGCTGTAGACATTCGGGTTTTCCGGCAGGTACTTCTTGCCGAACTCGCCTTCAATATAGGTGCGCGCCATCGTCACGGCATCGGCCGAGAGGTTGGTGGAGTCGGTACGCATATACGTGATGTAGCCGGCTTCATACAGACGCTGGGCCATCATCATGGTTTTCTTCACGCCGAAGCCCAGGCGGTTACTCGCAGCCTGTTGCAGGGTGGACGTGATAAACGGCGCCGACGGCTTGCTGCTGGTCGGCTTGTCTTCGCGCTTGACGATGCTGTAGCTGGAAGCCTTGAGCTTCTCCAGCGCGGCCATGGCCTGGGCTTCGTTGAGCGGCTTGAAGGCTTCGCCTTTCTCGCGAGCCACGTCGAAGCGCACGGTGGCGCCCTTGGCGGTGCCGAGGTCGGCGTGGACTTCCCAGTATTCTTCGGGGTTGAACGCGCGGATTTCACGCTCACGCTCGACCACCAGCTTCACGGCAACCGATTGCACGCGACCGGCGGACAGACCACGAGCGACTTTGGCCCACAGCAGTGGCGAAACCATGTAACCCACCACGCGGTCGAGGAAACGACGCGCCTGTTGTGCGTTGACACGGTCAATGTCCAGCTCGCCCGGTTTGGAGAAGGCTTCCTGAATCGCTTTCTTGGTGATTTCGTTGAACACCACGCGCTTGTAGCGGCTGTCGTCACCACCGATGGCTTCGCGCAGGTGCCAGGCAATGGCTTCCCCCTCGCGATCCAAGTCGGTTGCGAGATAGATGGTGTCAGCATCTTTGGCGAGCCGGCGCAGCTCTTCGATGACCTTTTCCTTGCCCGGGAGGATCTCGTACTTGGCTTTCCAGCCATGATCGGGATCGACACCCATGCGCGAGACCAGCTGCTTGCGCGCCTTCTCTTTCGGCGTGAGCACCGGACCTTCACCCGCGGCGGCCTTGCCGCGCTTGGCGGCAGGCTCTTTGCTGGCGCTAGCCGAACCGCTGGTGGGCAGGTCTCGGATATGGCCGATACTCGACTTCACCACGTATTGGTTACCCAGATACTTGTTGATGGTCTTGGCCTTAGCCGGGGATTCCACAATGACCAGCGATTTGCCCATGGATCAGAAAATTCCTGAATTCTAGAAGTGAAAGGCGGTTGGCGCCTGACGCGGCACCGCTATATATAGTGGCTACAAGGTGAGGTCAAGCGCAGGGTCCTGCGCGCACTCAGCTTATGCCTTCGAAAAAAGGCTCGGTTCGGCTTGCACCAAAGCAAAGCGTGGCACCTGTTCGCCGTCAACCTCGACCGACTCCAGGAACATGCTCAAGGGACGCACCCAAAAGCCGTAATCGCCATACAGGGCTTGGTAGAAGACCACTTCTTCCTCGGTTTCCGAATGCCGCGCGATGCTGAATACGCGGTACTGCGGACCTTTGTAATGCTGGTAGAGCCCAGGTTGTATCGGCATGGTTTGGCCCTCACTCAAATCTTTTAAAAATAAAAACAAAAAATAAATTCAGAAAAACAAAAACCGGGGCACTTGGCCCCGGCTTCCGTCAACGAAACGTTTAAACGCGTTCGAAGACGGTGGAGATGCCTTGGCCGAGACCAATGCACATGGTGGCAACCCCGAAGGTGCCGCCATTCTGCTTCATCACGTTCAGCAGGGTGCCGGAAATACGGGCACCGGAGCAACCGAACGGGTGACCCAGGGCGATCGCGCCGCCGTGCAGGTTAACCTTCTCGTTCATCTTGTCGAGCACTTTCAGATCTTTCAGCACTGGCAGGGCCTGTGCAGCGAAAGCTTCGTTGAGCTCGAAGAAGTCGATATCGTTAATGCCAAGGCCCGCACGTTTCAGTGCTTTCTGAGTGGCCGGTACTGGACCATAGCCCATGATCGCCGGATCCACACCTGCCACCGCCATCGAGCGGATAACCGCCAGCGGCTGGATGCCCAGGTCCTGTGCACGCTGTGCCGACATCACGATCATGCACGAAGCACCATCGGTGATCTGCGACGAAGTACCGGCTGTCACGGTGCCGCCCTTGGGGTTAAACGCTGGCTTCAGAGCCGCCAGGCTTTCCAGGGTAGTTTCCGGACGAATGGTTTCGTCGTAGTCGAACAGTTTCAGGAAACCGTTCTCGTCGTAGCCTTGCATCGGGATGATTTCGTCTTTGAACTTGCCTTCCAGGGTCGCCTTGTGAGCGAGCTGGTGGGAGCGCACGCCGAAAGCGTCCTGTTGTTCGCGAGTGATGCCGTGCATTTTACCCAGCATTTCAGCGGTCAGGCCCATCATGCCCGAGGCTTTTGCCGCGTACAGCGACATGTGCGGGTTCGGATCGACACCGTGCATCATGCTCACGTGGCCCATGTGCTCGACGCCGCCGACGACGAACACGTCACCGTTGCCGGTCATGATCGCTTGTGCGGCAGTGTGCAGCGCGCTCATCGAAGAACCACACAGACGGCTGACGGTCTGGCCGGCAGCAGTGTGCGGGATCTGCGTCATCAGGGACGCCATGCGAGCGATGTTCCAGCCCTGCTCCAGGGTCTGGTTTACGCAGCCCCAGATCACGTCTTCGACTTCGTTCGGATCAACCTTGACGTTGCGTTCCAGCAATTTGCTGATCAGGTGCGCCGACATGTCTTCGGCGCGGGTGTTGCGGTGCATGCCGCCCTTGGAGCGGCCCATCGGAGTACGACCGAAGTCGACAATCACGACGTCTCTTGGATTCAAGCTCATAAAATTTCACTCTCGCTCAAGTGTTGGGACGCTTAACCGAAGAACCGTTGGCCGGTTTTGGCCATTTCACGCAGTTTTGCGGTCGGGTGGTACAGCGCGCCCAAATCAGCGTACTGGTCAGCCAGGGCAACGAACTCGGCAACACCGATCGAATCGATGTAGCGCAGCGCACCGCCACGGAATGGAGGGAAACCAATACCGTAGACCAGGCCCATGTCGGCTTCGGCGGCGGTTTCGACAATGCCGTCTTCCAGGCAACGCACGGTTTCCAGGCACAGCGGGATCATCATCCAGTTGATGATGTCTTCGTCAGTGACTTCGCGCTGCTCGTAAACGATCGGCTTGAGCACTTCCAGCACCGACGGATCGGCCACTTTCTTTTGCTTGCCTTTCTTGTCGGTCTCGTAAGCGTAGAAACCCTTGCCATTCTTCTGGCCCAGGCGCTTGGCTTCGTAGAGCACATCGACAGCCGAGCGACGGTCGTCTTTCATGCGGTCCGGGAAACCTTCAGCCATCACGTCACGACCGTGGTGGCCGGTGTCGATGCCGACCACGTCCATCAGGTACGCCGGGCCCATTGGCCAGCCGAATTTTTCCATGATCTTGTCGATACGGACGAAGTCCACACCGGCGCTGACCAGCTTGGCGAAACCACCGAAATACGGGAACAGGACGCGGTTGACCAGGAAGCCCGGGCAGTCATTGACGACGATCGGGTTCTTGCCCATTTTCTTGGCGTAGGCAACGGTGGTGGCCACAGCCAGCTCGCTGGACTTCTCGCCACGAATCACTTCAACCAGCGGCATCATGTGCACCGGGTTGAAGAAGTGCATGCCGACGAAGTTTTCCGGACGCTTGAGGGCTTTGGCCAGCAAGGTGATGGAAATGGTCGAGGTGTTGGACGCGAGGATGGTGTCCTCTTTGACCTTGTCTTCGACTTCGGCCAGAACGGCTTGCTTGACCTTCGGGTTTTCGACGACTGCCTCGACGACCAGGTCAACGTGACCGAAATCACCGTAGGACAGGGTCGGACGGATGCCGTTGAGCACTTCAGCCATTTTCGCCGGGGTCATGCGACCTTTATCAACGCGGCCGACCAGCAGCTTGGCGGCTTCAGCCAGGCCTTGCTCGATACCGTGCTCGTTGATGTCCTTCATCAGGATCGGCGTACCTTTGGAGGCCGACTGATAAGCGATACCGCCACCCATGATGCCGGCGCCCAATACGGCGGCCTGCTTCACATCCTTGGCGATTTCATCGTAGGCCTTGGCCTTTTTCTTCAGCTCCTGATCATTCAGGAACAGACCGATCAAGCTCTGCGCAGCAGAGGTCTTGGCCAGTTTGACGAAACCGGCGGCTTCGATTTCCAGCGCCTTGTCACGACCGAAGTTCGCGGCTTTCTGGATGGTCTTGATCGCTTCGACCGGTGCCGGGTAGTTCGGACCGGCTTGACCGGCCACGAAACCCTTGGCGGTTTCGAAGGCCATCATTTGTTCGATGGCGTTCAACTTCAGCTTTTCCAGCTTCGGCTGACGCTTGGCCTTGTAGTCAAACTCGCCAGAGATGGCGCGCTTGATCAGCTCCAGGGCCGCTTCCTGCAATTTCTCAGGAGCAACCACGGCATCGACGGCGCCTACTTTCAGCGCGTCTTCAGGACGGTTTTCCTTGCCGGCGGCAATCCACTCGATAGCGTTGTCGGCACCGATCAGGCGCGGCAGACGCACGGTACCGCCGAAGCCCGGGTAGATGCCCAGCTTGACTTCCGGCAGACCGATCTTGGCCTTGGTGGACATGACGCGGTAGTCCGCCGCCAGGCACATTTCCAGACCGCCACCCAGAGCGATGCCGTTGATCGCGGCGACAGTCGGGACGTTGAGGTCTTCGAAATCGCTGAAAATCTTGTTGGCTTCCAGGTTGCCAGCAACAAGCTCTGCATCAGGCAGCTTGAAGTTCTCGACAAATTCGGTGATGTCGGCGCCGACGATGAAGACGTCCTTGCCACTGCTGACGATCACACCCTTGATCGAAGCATCTGCCTTGATGGTGTCTACGGCCTGACGCAGTTCGTTCAGGGTTAGACGGTTGAACTTGTTGACGGACTCACCCTTGAGGTCGAATTTCAATTCGACGATGCCACTTTCAAGAGCCTTAACCGTGATGGCTTTACCTTCGTAAATCATCAACTGATCTCCACGATATGGAAGCTGAACAGTACACGTCGGACGCAGGCAAATGGCTTGGCAGGGACGCTTAACGTCAATGCTACGCCCATCTGCCCGGCACACCCGCCAACGCGATAGTCGGGATTCTGTAGGAGCGATGTTAAATACAAACGCTCAATTCATACGCCCGTTTGATTTGGGTACGCCACCTTCACGGAATTTCCGACAATTGTCAATCGCCCAAAATGCGGGTTCAAACGCGACTTTGCGGTCACTTCCGTACTACGAAGATCTTCAACACGCCCCTGCATGTGAAGCCATTCATAGAATCAATAGTTAGAAAAGTCGCCCTAATTCGCTGCAGCCTTTGTTTAACAGACTACGCTGGCGGGACCTTGAGAAAAAAATTGAACACTTTTGGCGAACGCCAAGCGTAAGATCGGCGGCACAAAGAATTACCGGCCTGCCTGGCCAACCCCAGCCCGATGATGATGTCGGGCTTTTTATTGCCTGTCTGTCGGAGGTTTCGCGCCATTGCAGCGCGAAATGTCCGTGAGTCACGCCAGTGCTTTCAGCACCGCATCGATGTCTTGCAAAACCGTCGCTTCGCCCTTCTCGCCCCAATACAGAGTGATCATCTGTTTGTCCGCTTCAACCTTGTAGACGTTGGCTGGCAATTTTTCGAAATGATTGAGCAGCGCTCGATCTTCGCAAATCTCCTGCCACTGGTTCACCCACACACCCGGCGACTTTTGCCAGTAACTCCAGCACGCCGGTTGATTGCCACGACGTGGCCGATGGTACTGGGCGCAAGGGCTCGGCGGCTCCTGGCTCAGCCAGTGCGGCCACTCCTGGGGCGCAAGCTGCATGGCGAGGCCGATACGCCGCGCTTCCATGCGCAGAGCCATGCGCCCGCTCTGTCCACGGGACGGTCGCAACCATGCCAGCGGACTCAGCACCACCAGCAGGATTGACACCACTATCCAGACCGTCATATCTGTACTCCCGATTCTTGATGAGCGCTTTGAGTCACTTTGGAACCATTGCGCTTGAAACCAGCCATACTTACCAATATTGCAATCCTCAGGAGGAGCACCTCATGCCCTACCACCATATTCTGGTCGCTGTAGATCTAACCGAAGAGTGCGACCCTGTAATCCACCGTGCTCGCGAGCTTTCAGTGAGCAATGGCGCGAAACTGTCCCTGGTCCATATCGTCGAACCGATGGCCATGGCCTTTGGCGGCGACGTCCCCATGGACCTGTCACAACTGCAACAGCAGCAGTTCGATCAGGCCAAGGAACGCCTGGACCGACTGATCGTGAAGTATCCGGAACTCTCCAAAGAATACAGCCACCTGACCTACGGCCAGCCACGCCAGGAGATTCACCACCTGGCCAAGGAACAGACCTGCGACCTGATCGTGGTGGGCAGCCATGGCCGACACGGCCTGGCATTGCTGCTGGGCTCGACGGCCAATGACGTGCTGCACGGCGCTCCGTGTGATGTGCTCGCGGTGCGCCTGATCAAAAGCTGAAAACCCGTACCCTGTGGGAGCGACCCTGCTCGCTCCTACAGGGATCTATAGCAACGTGTAGATCGCATTCCATACGAAAAGCCCGGCGCTCATCACTGAACGCCGGGCTTTTTTGTTACAGGATCAATCAGGCATCCAGCTCAGCCCAACGCTCGACCATCACGTCGAGTTCAGCCTGCAACTGCTCAAGCTGAGCGATCACGGCAGCGGTCTCGGCCGCAGGACGCTGATAGAAACCGGCATCGGCCATCTGGGCCTCGACGGCAGCGATCTGCTGTTCCATGGCTTCGATCTGGGCCGGCAACATTTCCAGCTCACGCTGCAATTTGTAGCTGAGCTTCTTCTTCGCCACCGGCGCTTCGACTGCCGCAGCAACCGGTGCCGCTTCCGCCGTCACGACCGCAGAGGTCAGGTCGGCCTTGCCGGATTTACTCTCGGTCACGCCCAGCAGGCGCGGCGAGCCGCCCTGACGTAGCCAGTCCTGATAACCGCCGACGTACTCGCGCACCTTGCCTTCACCTTCGAAGACCAGGGTGCTGGTGACCACGTTGTCGAGGAATGCCCGGTCGTGGCTGACCATCAGCACGGTGCCGTTGAAGGTCAGCAAGACCTCTTCCAGCAGCTCGAGGGTTTCGACGTCGAGGTCGTTGGTCGGTTCGTCGAGAACCAGCAGGTTCGCTGGTTTGCTGAACAGTTTCGCCAGCAACAGACGCGCACGTTCACCACCCGACAGCGCCTTGACTGGCGTGCGGGCACGCTGAGGGCTGAACAGGAAGTCGCCGAGGTAACTCAGCACGTGACGGCTCTGGCCATCGATATCGATGAAGTCGCGACCTTCGGCCACGTTGTCGATCACGGTCTTTTCCAGGTCCAGCTGATGGCGCAACTGGTCGAAGTAGGCCACGTCGATGCGCGTCCCCTCTTCCACTGTGCCGCTGGTTGGTTGCAGACCGCTGAGCATCAGCTTCAGCAGCGTGGTTTTGCCGGTACCGTTGGCGCCGAGCAGACCGATACGGTCGCCCCGCGTCAGGACCATCGAGAAATCCTTGATCAGGAACGGACCGCCCGGGTGAGCAAAGCTCACGTTCTCGAGGACCATCACCTGTTTGCCGGACTTGTCAGCGGTGTCCAACTGAATGTTGGCCTTGCCGGTGCGCTCACGACGCTCACTACGCTCGACACGCAGGGCTTTCAATGCGCGGACGCGGCCTTCGTTACGGGTACGACGGGCCTTGATGCCCTGGCGGATCCAGACTTCTTCCTGGGCCAGCTTCTTGTCGAACAGCGCGTTAGCGGTTTCTTCAGCGGCCAGGGAGGCTTCTTTGTGCACCAGGAAACTGGCGTAGTCGCCGTTCCAGTCGATCAGGCCGCCGCGATCCAGTTCCAGAATGCGGGTCGCGAGGTTTTGCAGGAATGAACGGTCGTGCGTGATGAACAGCACGGCGCCCTGGAAATCCTTCAGCGCTTCTTCGAGCCAGGCGATTGCACCGATGTCCAGGTGGTTGGTCGGTTCGTCGAGCAGCAGCAGGTCCGGTTCGGAAACCAGGGCCTGGGCCAGCAGGACGCGACGACGCCAGCCGCCGGACAATTCGGCGAGAGTCTTGTCGGCCGGCAACTGCAGACGGCTCAAGGTGCTGTCGACCAGTTGCTGCAAACGCCAGCCATCGCGGGCTTCGAGGTCGTGCTGGACGTGCATCAGCTTGTCCAGGTCGGCGTCGGTGACGATGTTCTGGCTCAGGTGGTGATACTGCGCGAGCAGCTCGCCGACACCGTCCAGGCCTTCAGCCACTACGTCGAACACGGTCCGCTCGTCGGCTACCGGCAGTTCTTGCGGCAATTCGCCAATCTTGAGGCCGGGCGCGCGCCAAACGGAGCCTTCGTCGGGCTTCTGGTCGCCCTTGACGAGCTTCATCATGCTGGACTTGCCAGTGCCGTTGCGGCCGATGATGCACACCCGCTCACCACGGGCGATCTGCCAGGACACCTTGTCCAACAACGGCATAGCGCCGAAAGCAAGGGACACATCGCTGAATTTGAGCAGGGTCATGAGCTTCTCCAAAAACCGGGCGCGCATTCTACCTGACTTGAGGCTTCAGAAGGCCGGCAATTTCAATGTCGAAGCACTCTGCATGACAATTGTTGCGAACTTGTGCCGAGAGGCCCGCAAAGCTTTCGCCCGTTGCTGGCAAAAGGCTAAGCTACAGATAATTCGGTGCAGGTTAAGTCTGCACTTGTCGTGATTTCTATGCCCGGACGTCTCATGCGCAGCCGCCTCTTCAGTTTTTTATCTTGCTTGCTTCTTTCTGCCGCTGCCGCTCAAACCGCCCAGGCGGTGGACCTGTCCACCCAGCGCCAATATTACGATGAGGCCAAGCGAGCCTTGGCCAAGGGCGATACCGGCCCATATTTTCGCTACAGCCAGGCCCTTCGTGATTATCCACTGGAGCCGTACCTGGCCTATGACGAACTGACCGCTCGGCTGAAAACGGCCAGCAATGCCGAAATCGAAAAATTCCTCGCCGAACACGGTGACCTGCCCCAGGCCAACTGGATGAAATTGCGCTGGTTGCGCTGGCTGGCCGAACGCGGCGACTGGGCGACCTTCGTCAAATACTACGACTCCAAGCTCAATTTCACCGAACTGGACTGCCTGAACGCGCAGTACCAGATCGGTCACAACCAGAAAGCCGAAGGCTACGCCAACGCCAATAAACTCTGGCTGACCGGTAAATCCCAACCCGCCGCCTGCGACGCGCTGTTCGGGCAATGGGCCGCCGAAGGTCAACTGACCGAACAGAAACGCTGGGAGCGCACGAAGCTTGCCGCCCAGGCGCGCAACTATCCGCTGGCCAATAGCCTGGTCAATGGCCTGACCACCCTCGCCCCTCGCGGTCGTTTGCTGGTGGATGTGGCGCAAAAACCTGAACTGCTGAACCAACCGTCGCGCTTCACCCCGGCCGACGAACCGATGTCCGACGTGGTCAGTCTCGGTCTGCGCCGCCTGGCCCGCCAGGACCCGGACAAAGCCATGAACCTGCTCGACGGCTATGCCAGCAGCATGCACTTCTCCCGCGACGAAAAAGTGGCGATCGCCCGTGAAATCGGGTTGACCCTCGCCAAACGTTTCGACCCTCGCGCGCTTGAGATGATGACCAGGTACGACCCGGAACTGCGCGACAACACCGTGTCCGAATGGCGCATGCGCCTGCTGTTGCGTCTGGCCCGCTGGGACGATGCCTATCAGCTGACTCGGCGCTTGCCGCAGGACCTGGCGACCACCAACCGCTGGCGCTACTGGCAGGCCCGCAGCCTGGAACTGGCGCAGCCGCAGAACCCGGAAGTACAAAACCTGTACAAGAACCTGGCCCGTGAGCGCGACTTCTACGGTTTCCTTGCCGCTGACCGTTCACAATCGCCCTACTCGCTAAACAACAAACCGCTGGTACTGAGCCAGGCGCTGATCAACAAGGTGCGCAACACGCCAGGCATTCGTCGCGCCCTCGAGTTCCACGCCCGCGGGCAGATCGTCGACGGTCGTCGCGAGTGGTACCACGTCAGCCGTCACTTCAACCGTGACGAGATGGTCGCCCAGGCAAAACTGGCCTACGACCTGAAATGGTATTTCCCGGCGATTCGCACCATCAGTCAGGCGCAATACTGGGACGATCTGGACATCCGCTTCCCGATGGCCCACCGCGAATCCCTGGTGCGTGAAGCCAAGGTCCGTGGCTTGCACTCGAGCTGGGTGTTCGCCATTACCCGCCAGGAAAGCGCCTTCATGGCCGACGCCCGTTCCGGCGTCGGCGCCAGCGGCCTGATGCAGCTGATGCCCGGCACCGCCAAGGAAACCGCACGCAAGTTCAGCATTCCGCTGGCCTCGCCGCAGCAAGTGCTCGACCCGGACAAGAACATCCAGCTCGGCGCCGCGTACCTGAGCCAGGTCCACAGCCAGTTCAACGGCAACCGCGTCCTCGCCTCCGCCGCCTACAACGCCGGCCCCGGCCGTGTACGCCAGTGGCTGCGCGGTGCGGATCACCTGAGCTTCGACGTGTGGGTGGAAAGCATCCCGTTCGACGAAACCCGCCAGTATGTGCAAAACGTATTGTCGTACTCGGTGATCTACGGCCAGAAACTCAACTCGCCACAGCCGCTGGTGGATTGGCATGAGCGGTACTTTGACGATCAGTGATCCTGATGTTGAAGTCCGAATAAAAATGCCCGCATCGATTGATGCGGGCATTTTTTTTGGCGTATCCAGAAGGCCTATGCAGACTTGAATCGTGCGGCAGTCTGTTTGCCATGCCGGGTCAGACGATATTTTTGAGCCGGACTGCTTGGTGTCTCGGGGCTGGTCATTTCAATCAAATCGGCAGCCAATGCGGGCCTGAGGTAGTTAGCCCGAAAGGTCGCCTTGTGAGCCAAACCGACCTCAGCCATCAAGTCGCTGATTTTAAGCGGACCATTAACCTGGAGTGCTGAAAGCAATCTCCCTACTGGGTCGGTTACTGGGTCGGTTACTGGGTCGATTATTGATTCGGTATTGCCTGCCTCTTCAAGCGCAATACTCAACGCTTGCAGCATGAACTCGACAAAAGGCGTCGACTCAGCCAACTGGTCCGCAGCCGACAACGCCGCGCAATAAGCGTCTTGCTGCTCTCGAATCACCGCTTCGACTGGCAGATAAGCCAACACCGGCCGCCACTGACTGAGTATCAAGGTTTGCCAGAGTCGCCCCATCCGCCCATTTCCGTCGGCGAAAGGATGAATAAACTCGAACTCGTAGTGGAAGACGCAGCTGACGATCAATGGGTGCCAATCCGATTGACTGAGCCACGCCAGCAAATCGTCCATCAAATGCCCAACACGACTCGGCGGCGGTGCCATGTGGACTAATTTTTCACCACGATAAATACCGACACCGGCTTGGCGAAACCGCCCACAGTCGTCAATCAATCCGCCCATCAGCAACTCATGCGCCCGCAGCAGGTCGGCCCGGTTGCTCGACCGCCACTCAGGCATGGCTTCATACGCCGCAAAAGCGTTACGCACTTCCTGGATTTCTCGCGGCAGGCCAAGTACTCCTCGCCCAGCCAGGACTGCGATCACCTGCTCGATGCTGAGCGTGTTGTTCTCGATCGCCAAGGAAGCCTGAATCGTGCGAATTCGATTACTACGACGCAGTTGAGGCGTCTGCAGGCGTTCGTCCACAGCCGTCAGCTGACCGATTTGTTCGCTGATCCCGGCGATCAACGCCAGCATTCTGGTGGTCAGGGTCAACGGTGGTTGATAACGGCTCATATCCTCATCCAGGCTCGCAACTGAGGCCGACATAATGCCCGAACCTCGCAGTGTTCAGCAGCTCTCATTCATGCCGCGTCGTGCCCGTCACTGAATTGCAACGCCGCCAACCGCGCATACAGCGCATTGCTCGCAATCAATTCCTGATGCGTCCCTATTGCCACCAGTTTCCCATGATCCATCACCGCGATCCGGTCGGCATTTTTTACCGTGGCCAAGCGGTGGGCGATGACCAGGGTGGTGCGGTTTTTCATCAAGCTCGGCAGGGCTTGCTGGATCAGGTGTTCGCTTTGGGCGTCGAGGGCGCTGGTAGCTTCGTCCAGCAACAGGATCGGCGCGTCCACCAGCAGCGCCCGTGCGATGGCCAGGCGTTGGCGCTGACCGCCGGACAACCCGAGGCCACCGTCGCCAAGGTGGGTCTGATAGCCGTTAGGCATCTGCTCGATAAAGTCGTGGGCGTAGGCGATTTTCGCTGCTTCCTGAACCTGGGCCAGGGTCGCCGACGGGTTGCCGTAGCGGATGTTCTCTTCGATGCTGCCGAAGAACAGGGCCGGGTTTTGCGAGACCAGGGCGAAGCAGCGACGCAGGTCGAGCGGATCGAGTTGGGTCAGTGGCACGCCATCCAGCAGGATCTGCCCCGAGGCAGGATCGTAAAAACGCAGCAGCAGGTCATACACGGTGGATTTCCCGGCACCGGACGGGCCGACCAGGGCGAGGGTTTCGCCTGCATTGATGGTCAGATTCAAGCCATCGACGGCGTAACTTTCTGGACGTGAAGGGTAGGAAAAGCGCACGTCTTGCAGCGCCAGATTGCCCTTCACCCGATCAGGCAAGGTCACCAGCCCTGTGGTGGGCGGCTGGATGATGTTCTCGGAGCGCAGCAATTCGGCAATCCGCTCGGCCGCACCCGCCGCTCGCTGCAATTCGCCGATCACCTCACTCAAGGTGCCAAAGGCGCTGCCGACGATCAGGCTGTAGAAGACGAAGGCTGCCAGTTCGCCCGCCGAGATCCGTCCGGCGATCACGTCCATGCCGCCGACCCACAGCATCACGCCCACCGCGCCCAGCACGAGCACGATCACCAGCGTAATCAGCCAGGCGCGCTGGAAAATGCGTTTGCGCGCCGTGTCGAACGCCTCCTCCACGGTCACGGCGAAGCGTTGCTCGTCCTGGACCTGATGGTTGTAGGCCTGCACGGTTTTGATCTGGCCGAGGGTTTCAGAGACGTAGCTGCCGATGTCGGCAATCCGGTCCTGACTCAGGCGCGACAGACTGCGTACCCGACGGCCGAAAATAAGGATCGGCGCGATCACCAGCGGCAACGCCACGACCACGATGCTGGTGAGTTTGGGGTTGGTGATAAACAGCAAGACGATCCCGCCGATGACCATCAGCAAATTGCGCAAGAACAGCGACAACGAAGAGCCGATCACTGATTGCAGCAACGTGGTGTCGGCGGTCAGCCGTGACTGGATCTCGGAGCTGCGATTGTCTTCATAGAAACCCGGATGCAGATAAACCAGGTGGTTGAATACTTGCTTGCGGATGTCCGCGACCACACGTTCGCCGATCCACGACACCAGATAGAAGCGCGCAAAGGTGCCGATCGCCAGCCCGACCACCAGCACCATGAACAAGCCGATGGTCTGGTTGAGCAAATGCGCCGATTGGGTCATGAACCCTTGATCCACCAGCAAGCGAATGCCCTGCCCCATCGACAAGGTGATGCCGGCGGTGATGATCAGCGCGAGCAATGCGCCAAGGGCCGGCCAGCGATAAGGTGCAAGAAAACGGCTGGTCAGGCGAATCGCGCGGCGGTGACGGGCAGAGAGCATCGGGTTATCCAGTACGCAAATGATGGGACCAGCTATACCGCTTAAATGGGGTGGAACTCTGTAAATCACAATGAGTCAGGTTAATTATGACCACAAAGACTAGCCGCTAGACGCTATTGGTCTAATGTCCGGGTGGCAACACTGCGGTATTTCTGGTGGACTGATGTTGCCGCCTTGGAGAGATCGCAGGGAGTTGTCACAGCCTGGTCACCTGGCGGTTTTAAAGTAGGCACACAACCTGATGAGGAGACAGGCCATGTCCTTGCAAAACAGCAGCGAAGACAAGATTCAAGTGATCCGCACACAACCAGACCAGTCTCTGGGTTGCTCAATTATTGATAAGGATGGGCGCGAAGTACCGATCACTGAAGACATGATCCAGCAAGCCTGCAGCGAACTGGAAAAGCGATTGGTCAAGCCTGCCGAACAAGAGTGATATAGCCACCGTCTTCTTGACCCGGCCCTGATGGCCGGGTTTTTTGTGGGTGCTTATCCGGGAAATGCGGTGCAGCCATTCGCGGGCAAGCCTCGCTCCTACAGATTTTGCGTCGTCAACCTACTTAGCGAACACCCAAATCCTGTAGTAGCGAGGCT